>NZ_PJBU01000101.1:0-49900 GCF_002863645.1 Psychrobacter sp. MES7-P7E
TTTTTTTGGTTTAAACCTAATTATAATTCTTTGAGAATATATTCTTTTAACTTTTATATTGATTTTATCTAACCTCTTATCTAAAGACTAATTAATAAGCTTTATTATTAGGCAGGATTTACTTGACGCCTTTCAGTAACTAATAATTGGAGTTCATTTAACATTTCATTAGCTCTATTATAATCACCAGTAGGGAACTCAATAAAATCAATATTATAAGCTTCTCTATATGCCTCTTTTATAGACTTGTTTATACCTTCAGAAACAAGAGCATAATGAGGGTGTGAATTTTCATAAGCAATATTAGAGTTTTCCAACAATAATTGAATATCTGGATCAGAAAGACTATAACCAACAAAAAATAATGTATTTGTTAAAAATAGAGCATCAAGTACTTTATAGAAATTTGGATGATTTTGACGTTCTTTAAAATACTGAGATCTTGTAAGTACCATTTTTGACGGATCGCTAATACAACCATGCGCTTTTACAATTTGTCTAACAGGTGACCTTAAGTCTGAAACTAAATGACTTTCATAGTATTTACAGACATTATATAAGCCACTTTCTTGCCCACTTCTACAATAATTGTCATATATATCATCATAATTTGTTGTAACGACAATTTTGGGATCAATAGTTAAGATGCTTTCATGTATAGAAGATTGTTGATATCTGGGTACCGCCATAATATCTCTTATATAGGCAGAAAAGTCAGCGCGATTAGTGCTTCCAAATAAAATTTCTGCAGCATCAAGGTATTTTTCTTTAGCGATTAAATCATCAACTATTTCTAAAGAATCTTTATCTCTCGCAATACTTTTCAAGCCTTCTAATAATTGTATCCAATTTGGAGGACTCTTGGGATCTGTACCGACAGTTTTACAACCAGCGGATGCCCCTGCACCTAAAAATATTACACAACGTCTTGCTGCAAGTTCTTCAATCAAAGCTTTAGGCCACATATTCATCGTCCCAGAGTAATATTTTCAATAAGGTTAGCGCATATACCGCCAATAATTACTTCATATTGCTCTTTTTGCTTTCCCTGACTCCCGACAATTCCATCACTACTTTTTAATTCGAAAAGAGGTGCTGAAACAGATTGTGCTAGTGGAATTAGACTATATAAATGAGGAACATCACCTAATTGAAGGTTAGTGTGATTCATACCCAATGATAAGTATTCTGATAATGAGTTCTCTACCTCTGTTGGAACGTTCTTAATTATTTCCTCATATGCACGAGTAGGTCTTCTAACACCACCTTTAGACTTAGTTATATATTGTTGGATTGTATAACCGACATATCCTTTCGTTATTGGAAGGCTATCGTTACTATCAATATTAAAACGACTTAAGCTTCCCGGCGAATTTCTTTCAGATAGTTCTAGCCCAACTTGATACCGGTCAACCCATGATTTCAACCATGTTGAGATATTACGAATCCCTAATATACTAAAAATATCTGTTCCCATAGGAGTCATAAACTTATCGCAACCGATAAGTACGCTTCTATTAATAGAGCCCAAACTAGGTCCTAAATCATAAAGAACATAGTCATAGTTATTCTTAATTTCCTTTTTGAGAAAAGTATTCCAGTTAGTCTTTCTTATTCCACCAATGTCCCCACCTGTCAAATCATGCCAAGCAGCTCCAAGTCGATCTTCAATTATTGAAAAGGATGGGTGACCTGGAATTAAATCTACCCCAAAGCGATTATCTGAACTTTTAATAGGAATGATACTGTCGGAGATAGTCGAGTCACCATCTTCAATAGGTCTTAAAATATCACTAATTGTCGTTGTCACACCTGCAGCTGAATCAGCAAAGTACAATTCAGCTGCATAACTTTCACCCATAATCAACTGAGTCGCATTACATTGAGGATCGCAATCAATTACTAAGACTCTTTTACCTCCTCTTTTTGCTAGATAAGAAGCAATATTGCACGTAAGTGTGGTTTTACCAACGCCACCTTTATTATTGAACATAGCTATAGCTATCATATTTTTCCTTTATATATAAAGAGTGATTATTAATATATTTATATCGTAGCTGTTTATTTATTAGGGTTTGAACTTCACAAAACATTAAACCCAAACTTACCCAGCGCTTCTCTCAGCATCGCAATATTATAATAAGCGTGTGCATTGACGGTGTTTTGAAAGAAAATATAGAGCGTATCAAAATGCTGACGCTGATTAGCAATCGCTTGTGCCCAGTACTGCATCTCAGCTTCGCTATAGAGATAATCATGGCGATCAGCTGCGCTCATCGCATCCCACCAGTTTAGGTTATTGCCATGCATGCGCAGATAGCCAGTGCGTTCGGTAAATATCAATCGTGACGGTGGTAATCCGCTGACCTTTGGGTAATCAATGCTACACCAAATGAGACTTTGCTGTACAAAACTATCGACCACTTGCGGCGTGTGCCAAGCGTTATGACGAAACTCAATGGTGAGTGGGTAGTCTTGAAACCAACTGACAAGCTCTGCTAGATATAGTCGATGCTCGCGAGTACGATCAAAGCCATGTGGGAACTGAAGTAGTAAAGGCGCTAAAGCATTTGCTTCGATAAGTGGAGATAAGGCGTTTAGAAATGCTTGTGCGTGCTCGGCAGTGCCTTTGCGAGCGTGGGTAAAGTCTTGATGCAGTTTGACAGCGAACTTCAACTCGCTTTCAGCTTGTACATAAGCTTTATCAACCATACCAGCAAAGGCTTTTTGCCCGATGGGCGCATAGAATGTGCTGTTGATTTCGACTGCGCCATATTGCTTGGCATATTCACGTAAGAAATCGGTTTTTCTGGTGCCGGTGGGATACAGCGTACCGAGCAAGTCGGTGTCGCTATAGCCGCCAGTGCCGAGGTAAACGCGCGGGGTAGGGGAACTGTCCATGTTGACCACTCACTGCCGTTTTGAATAATAAAATTTACTAAGATATCTACTTTCGACTGCTATTTGACAAGCTACTTTTTACGCGACCAGAGCCATTCAATCAGTGCCAGTAGTGCATCATTATCTGTGCCAACGGTATCTTCATTGTCGCTAAGCTCACGACTATGTAGTTCATGAGAAATGGCTGCACGCCCGTCATTAAACAATGATTGCGCATAGCTGGTCGCGTCATCGACACCCATTAGTTTTACATAGGTAGATTTGTCTAGTTTTTCATCACTACCCGCAGGCTTACCAAGTGTATCTGTCGTCATGGTGACGTCTAGCACATCGTCTTGGACTTGAAAGGCGAGACCGATATATTGCGCGCATTCTTGCAATGCCATGCGCTGTGGGGCCGTTGCACCAGCACAGACGCCGCCCATGAGCATCGCCGCTTCAATCAATGCCCCTGTCTTATCACGGTGAATGGCTTCTAAATCATCCTGTGCAATATTGGCACTGGCTTCGGCATTGAGGTCTAGCATTTGACCTGACACCATGCGTCTGGCGCGCGGCGCAAATATTGCCATAAGCTGACTTGCGATATTTGCATCGAATGGCGCAAAGGTTGGCATCTCCGCGGTTAGTACTTCAAAGGCTAGTGTCTGCAATACATCTCCTGCCAGCAGAGCCGTCGCTTCATCAAAGGCGATATGAGCCGTCGGCTGACCACGGCGCAGCTCATCATCATCCATACAGGGCAAATCATCATGCACTAACGAATAAGTATGCAATAGCTCTACCGCCAATGCAGCACGGCGCGACATATCATAGTCTGAGTCGTTTTCTAGTAGCGTGTCCAGATCAGCATCGAGAGTATCGATATCATCATTAGGTTCGTCTGTACGTTCATTATTACTGTTATTAATACTGGCAAAAGCGCTGGCAACCATCAGTGGGCGTACCAGTTTGCCTTGACCCGTCATGACATAGTGGCAAGCATCTACTAGCGGGCTAGGGAGCTTGGCATAAGCAAACAAGACCTCGATATCTTGCGCCAATTGCTCGCGCACAGCACCATGAAACTGCTCAGTGCTTTGAAAAGAGACAAAGTCAAAAGGAATAACACCAGTAGAGGTAGTGCTAGAAGTAAGGGAAACAGTCATAATCCAACCATTTATCAGGGATACAGTAAAACTTATTAAGGATAAGGAAAAAACGCTATTAGTGTAGCATGATAGGTCATATTGCTTATGTGACACACAGTATCAATTGATTGTTTTTTGCATTTTTTTACCAAAGTCTATTCAAAAACAGTGCAATCTTATCTGCAATATAACGACAAGATTTCGTTACCGATGGATGATGTCACTCTCTTGTTGAATATGTTCTGATAAAAGAGCAAGCTAGGCTGGCACGTTAATCTTATTACCGTAGAAAAGTGGTACTGAATGTTTACACTGAATAGCTAGCACTGACCAAGTAGCATTTATTAAGTAGCGCTAACGGACTGTCGTTCCAAAGACGGCATGCATGAAGTCAACAACACGAAATAAATCTAAATTAACAATTCAGTATACATTTATTCACTAAAACACTTTTAGCGTAAGGTAAATGCCTGCAAGTGATTTAAGAGTGACTTGCGAGTATGGTATTAGCTTGTGACAGTTAGGGGCATAATCCCCTACACTAATTGACGTGAAAATGGTCTGATGGTGGCCCTACTGGGTTTTTTCTCAGGATGTTCAATCGTCGATACCGAGTGTTAGACCAAGTCTCAGTCAATATTTTGAACATCAGTACCTGCAACAGCAGTATATAAATGAAGCGTCATATGATGTCATGCAAGAGACGCAAAATGCGTGCATCATGATGAACGCTGGATAATAAAGACATCTTCACTTGTGAGCTGGTTATATGTTTGTCTTTATAACATGACAAGCGCACAGTGCTATTACCCATTTTACTAACAGTAACTGGCTATTTATTTTAATTCAAAACGTAGCTTTCGTTATATAGAAAGGAGTTTCAAATGGTATACCAAGGAAATCGCATCACGGTGACAATGCTAGAGGATGGCATCGCCAACATGCAGTACAACGCCGAAAATGAGAGCGTGAACAAATTTGATGCCGAAACTAACAAACAGTTTGGTGAAGCAGTTAGTGCGTTAGAAAAAGCCGACAACGTAAAAGGTCTTATCGTTACTTCAGCCAAAGGCGTGTTTATCGCTGGTGCTGATATCACAGAATTCGTCGGTTCTTTCAAAAAATCAGAAAGCGAGATCAAAGATTGGGTCGTTCATGTTAATGACGCTTTCAATCGTTTTGAAGACCTACCATTCCCTAAAGTTGCGGCTATCAATGGCGCGGCAATGGGCGGCGGTTGTGAAATGACTTTGGTTTGTGAATACCGTGTCATGAGTGACAAAGCGATCATCGGTTTGCCAGAAACTCAGCTAGGTATCTTCCCAGGTTTTGGCGGTACAGTTCGTAGTACGCGTATCATCGGTATCGATAACGCACTTGAGCTGATCGCGACTGGTAGCCCAAAGAAAGCATTGGCAGCATTGAAGCTAGGCTTGGTTGATGCGACTGTACCTGCTGATGATTTGCAAGATGCAGCAATTGACCTAGTCAAAAAATGTATCTCAGGTGAGCTTGATTGGAAAGCAAAACGTGAAGAGAAACTGGCTCCAGTTAAGCTAAACCAACTTGAGCAAGCAATGGCGTTCAACAGTGCCAAAGGTGCTATTTTTGCTAAAGCCAATCCTAAGCAATACCCAGCACCAGCGCTAGCAATCGAAGCTATTGAAAAACACGTTAACCTACCACGTGACAAAGCAATCGAAGTAGAAGCGGCTGGTTTTGCGAAAGCGGCTAAAACCCCACAAGCAGAAAGCTTAGTTGGTTTGTTCTTAAACGATCAATTAGTTAAAAAGTTAGCAAAACAGCATAGCAAACAAGCACATGACATCAACGAAGCCGCTGTACTAGGCGCTGGTATCATGGGTGGCGGTATTGCTTATCAAGCAGCCAGCAAAGGCTTGCCAATCATCATGAAAGATATCAAGTCTGAGCAATTAGACCTTGGTATGGGCGAAGCGAGCAAACTGCTTGGCAAAATGGTAGAACGCGGCAAGATGACCCCAGCAAAAATGGGTGAAACGTTAAGCCGTATCCGTCCTACTTTGAACTACGGTGATTTTGCTGAGACTGATATCGTTATCGAAGCCGTCGTAGAAAATCCAAACGTGAAGCGTGCGGTACTAAAAGAAGTAGAAGGTCTAGTAAAAGACGACTGTATCCTAGCGTCAAATACCTCGACTATCTCTATTACGTTCCTAGCAGAAGCGCTTGAGCGTCCAGAAAACTTCGTCGGTATGCATTTCTTCAACCCAGTACACCGTATGCCATTGGTAGAAGTTATCCGCGGTGAGAAATCATCTGAAGAAGCTATCGCGACTACCGTTGCACTTGCTTCTAAAATGGGTAAAGTGCCAGTAGTTGTGAATGACTGCCCAGGTTTCTTGGTAAACCGTGTATTGTTCCCATACTTTGGTGCGTTTGACTTGCTACTGAAGCAAGGTGCTGACTTTGCTCATGTCGATAAAGTTATGGAAAAATTCGGCTGGCCAATGGGCCCTGCATACCTAATCGACGTGGTCGGTCTAGATACAGGTGTACATGGCGCAGCAGTGATGGCTGATGGTTTCCCTGATCGTATGAAGCCTGATTATAAAGGTGCTATCCAGCATCTATATGACAATGAGCGTCTAGGTCAGAAAAACGGTATCGGTTTCTATAAGTACGAAATGGACAAGCGCGGCAAGCCAAAGAAAGTTGCTGATGAAGCCACTTACGAGCTGCTAAAAGCCACGACTGACAGCGAAAAGCAAACGTTTGACGATCAAGCGATCATCGACCGCACTATGTTAGCCTTCTGTAATGAAACAGTACGCTGCTTAGAAGATAACATCGTGAGTACGCCATCTGAAGCTGATATGGCTATGATTATGGGCGTTGGTTTCCCTCCATTCCGTGGTGGTCCTTGCCGTTATATTGATCAAATGGGTCTTGATAACTATTTGGCACTGTGTGAAAAATACGCACATCTTGGCAAAGCTTATGAAGCGCCACAAAAGATTCGCGACATGGCAGCTGCAGGCGAGACTTTTTACGCAACAGCGTAATAGTCAGTCATTACTAGGATGAAGTGCAGTACGTTTGCTATTTTGCATGAAAGCAATTGAGACATGAATCGTCTCCAATAGCGAACGTACGATTATAGTTGGTTCAGTTTAATGCTAGTACGAGTAAATCAAGCGCAAATGTACCTATTGTACTTTGAGCGGGGTTAACAAGGTAATAGTCGTAAATTGGGTTGACTACACTGACAATAAAAATTGAAAAGGAATATGGTATGACAACTTTAAGTCCAAAAGATGTGGTCATCGTAGATGGCGTACGCTCGGCAATGGGCAAAACCAAAAACGGTATGTTCCGTCATGTACGTGCTGACAGCATGTCAGCGGAACTAGTACGTGCGCTAGTAGAACGTAATGACTTTGATACCAATGATATCGAAGACATTATCTGGGGTTGTGTCAACCAGACGCTAGAGCAAGGATTGAACATCGGTCGTAACATCGGTTTGCTAGCTGGTATCCCAAAGACTGCTGGTGGCCAAACGGTTAACCGTCTATGTGGTTCTTCTATGCAGGCGCTACATACTGCTGCTGCACAAATCATGACCAACCAAGGTGATGTATTCATCATCGGTGGTGTTGAGCACATGGGTCACGTAGGCATGATGCACGGTGTTGATTTGAACCCTGCTGCTTCTAAGCATTATGCAAAAGCGTCAAACATGATGGGCTTGACTGCTGAAATGCTAGGCCGTATGAACAACATCACGCGCGAAGAGCAAGACGCGTTTGGTCTTGAGTCACATCGCCGTGCATGGGCTGCAACTACTGAAGGTCGTTTTGACAATGAAATCATCGGTATCGAAGGTCATGATGCTGCTGGTCGTCTGCAACTATGTACGGTTGATGAAGTCATTCGTCCAGATGCAACGATGGAGCAAATGCAAAAGCTACGTCCAGCGTTTGATCCAAAAGGCGGTACAGTAACAGCGGCAACCTCATCTGCATTATCTGACGGTGCGTCAGCGATGCTAGTAATGAGCGCACAAAAAGCCAAAGATCTAGGTCTAAAGCCACGTGCCCGTATCCGTAGTATGGCTGTGGCTGGTTGTGATGCAGCTATCATGGGTTATGGTCCTGTACCTGCTACCCAAAAAGCATTGAAGCGTGCTGGCATGAGCATTGATGACATGCAAACCATCGAGCTAAACGAAGCATTTGCTGCTCAAGGTCTATCAGTATTGAAAGGTCTGAACCTATCTGACAAGCAAGACATCGTTAACATCAACGGTGGTGCCATTGCTCTAGGTCATCCACTAGGATGTTCAGGCGCTCGTATCACAGTGACATTGCTAAACGCAATGGAGCAGTCAGATACTGAAATCGGTCTAGCGACAATGTGTATTGGTCTTGGCCAAGGTATCGCTACTATTATTGAGCGTGTTTAATCTTATTTATATAAACAAGATTATTTGAACACTCAATAAGTAGCTACTCGCTAACGAAAAACCTCTAGTCATAACGGCTGGAGGTTTTTTTATGGGTAAAACTGATGTTTGGTAAGCTAGTAAATCACAGAGTCGAAAAGCACAGTATTACGGCGATTAAAAATTATCTCCATTGACGCATTCATGAAACTATGACTAAATAAGAGGAAGATGAACCATGGCACTGTTTATGATAATTCTAAAATAGTTTTTAGTTGCAACTGTCAGCCGTACAAGGAGTGTACTATGTCTACTATGATTAATGATCGCACCTATCGAATCGCTCGTGAGAATACCCAAGCAATGATTGTTGATGTGCAAGAGCGCTTAACGCCGCATATCTATGATCACGAAAACATTGTCAAAAAAACCGTTACCTTGATTAAAGGGCTGCAAGCGCTCAATATTCCAATCATGCTCAATGAACAATATAAAAAAGGCTTGGGCGATACCTTGCCAGAGCTGCGCAACATACTCGAAGGAGACAATGCCAAGAGCTTTGAAAAGGTCACGTTTAGTGCCTGTGATAACAACGATTCATGGCACCATCTAGCCCAACAGAATCGTAGTACCGTGTTGCTTTTTGGTGCTGAAGCTCATGTTTGTATTATGCAGACGGCACTGGATTTATTGGATAATGGTATGCAGCCTGTCATTATTGGTGACGCGGTGGGTTCTCGTTTTCCTTATGACAAAAAGCAAGCAATTCGTCGTATTCGCCGTGCAGGTGGGGTGATTAGTACTGTCGAATCAATCTTATTTGAGCTGTGCCGTAGCAGCGAAGATCCTGCGTTTAAAACCATCATTAATTTGATTAAGTAGGTGGTTTAAGCCTTAGGTGCTTAAAAACTTGGATAAATAGGGATTTAATTTAACCATTTATTTTCTAACTTAGAATAGATAGCGCTTGGTAAGATAAGCGCTATTTTTTTGATAGCGATAATAGTCTTTTAATCATTACTAGATATCAAACTAATTATAATACCTTTAGCAATGAAACTTAAAATCGCTAGAACTTATAACCGTTAAAACCAATAATTAGAGAAAACCAGAGAAAAAATAATGTCGCAAGTCAGTTCTATATCACTCACTCATTCCGAAGCTACTTCACATATCCAAATCGATGATGTCACTCATTTCTTATTAGAGTTAGATGCGCTCAAACGAGTGAATCGCCGCAGCTATGTGACACAGACTACTCGCAAAGAAAACTCTGCCGAACACTCTTGGCATCTAGCGATGGCATGTTGGTCGATTGCTGAATTATTTGCGCTAGACGTCAATCATGAAAAGTTGCTGAAGATGGCGTTGGTTCATGATTTGGGTGAGATTGATGCGGGGGATACTTTTTTATATGCTGATACGCGTACTGATGCACACGTCGAAGAGCGTGCAGGCATTGCCAGATTGCAACGTGAGCGAGGCAATGGCATTAGTGATTTGAGTGAGGTTTGGGAAGCGCAGGAAACAGGAAGTGGCAAAGAAAGTCAGTTGCTCAGAGTGGTTGATCGCTTATTGCCGTTTTTACTCAATCTAAATACCGATGGTAAAACGTGGATTGAGCTTGGTGTTACGCGCTCGCAAGTGGTGGGTGCGCATGCATTTATCAAAGACAGTTTCCCTCCTATCCATGACTGGCTATCACATAATATTGCATACGCAACTCAGCAAGGTTGGCTGATTGACGCATAAATCTGCATAAGTAACAGACATAAAAAAAGACCAATAAAGCATTATGATTTACGCTTAACTGGGCTGATATTTTCAGTACTCTTATACAGGCGTGTTATTGAGCATTTGCCATTCCTAGCAATTGACCCATTTGCACGACGCTATTGGCTTGCATACTATCTAGCCAGTCAGCCTTTGCCGCTTTTGGTAATACCACGATAGCCGTTGAGCCTAAATAGAAGCGTCCAAGCTCTTCGCCTGCTGCAAACTGCATATCGTGATCCGCTTCCTGTATATCATCCGTGCGGGTAATCTTGCCTGTCGCGACGGTTTCGATACCAGCGACAATCATAGCACCAACCATCACAACAGCTGCTTTGCCATACTTTGTATCAAACATACAGACCAGACGCTCATTACGCGCAAACAAGTCTGGCACGTTAGCCGCCGTAGTATTGTTGACCGAAAACAGGGTGCCAGGCACATAGCGAGTCTTAGTCAATGTGCCAGTAAACGGCATATGCACACGGTGATAATTGCTAGGTGCTAAGTAGATAGTTGCAAAACTACCATCAGCGAAATAACTGCCATCTTCACTATCAGCAAGTAGTTGGCCGACATCATAGTGACGACCTTTTGCCTGTAGTAGTTTATGGTCTTCGATTTGTCCTAGCTGAGAGATAATACCGTCCGCAGGACTTACGATACCGTTTGCCGTGGCGTCGATAGTACGAGCATCTTCTTTTAACTCACGGGTAAAAAAGTCATTAAAACTTTCATAAGCGTTGAGGCTTTGGCGTTCGTACTCGTCTAAGCTGATATTATAAGCTTTGGCAAAGCTACGGATAAAGGTGCGTTTGACATAAGGGTGGCGACTGGCGGCCAAACGTCCAGCGACTTTACTGAGCTTTTGCTGCGGCACAAGCTGTTGTAAGGTGGTAAATACATTCATAATAAGGCTACCAAAATAAGGTGTAATGTAATAGGGGCGCGTTGGAAATTCGACCATGGCACTGACAGCGGCTAAAATTGCGCCATACTACGTTGTAAATCTAGATAAGGCGCGAGCATTATCGTCGTTTTACGTCTTGTCTGGAACAGTTTTAGCGATCTGCAGTACCTATTTCTGAATATCAAACACGCCCTAATAATAGTTAAGTTAATGACGGTATTTTATCATGGACAGCATATTATTGTATGGCCATAATCTGTTAAGGAATTAGTAAATGAAAGCACTCATACAACGGGTGAAGCACGCTAGTGTGGTCGTCGATCAACAGTGTATCGGTGAGATTGGGCATGGGGTATTGGCATATATTGGCTTAGGGCATGAAGATGATTTTGCCGCTGCCCAGCGTATGATTGACAAAATATTGACCTATCGCATTTTTGAAAATGACGAAGATCCTGCCAAATTTGGTAAACTGGATAAAAACGTTCAGCAGGTCGGTGGTGGGCTATTATTAGTTTCACAATTCACCTTGATGGCAAAAACAGACAAAGGTCGCCGACCAGACTTTGGTGGTGCGATGGCACCTGCTGCGGCGCAAGCGTTATTTGAACAACTGGTCGATTATGCCAAAACTAAGCATCCAAATGTGGCAACTGGTCAGTTTGGTGCGGATATGCAAGTGTCGAGCGTCAATGATGGGCCGCTTAATTTTTTACTAGAAATCTGATTTTAGAGTGTCATCAAGCTGTCATAATTAATCCGTTTAATAGGTAGAGACTGGTGAGTATATATCGCCTTTTTACATGCTAGATTTTGTCCGCTAACACCGAGAATGTCCTATGTATAATGAGCAAATTTTGATTGTTGAAGATGAGCCTGCGATTCGTGAAATGGTTGTCATGACGCTAGAGATGGCTGGGTTTGATAGCTTGCAAGCAGCTGACGTGTCAGAGGCGCATCAGCAAGTGGTCGATCATAGACCGTCACTGATACTGTTAGATTGGATGTTGCCGGGTGACAAGAGCGGTGTGGATTTTTGTCGCATGCTCAAAAACGACGAGCTACTCTCTGAAATACCAGTCATTATGCTAACGGCAAAAAGCGAAGAAGATAGTAAGGTGCACGGTCTTGATGCAGGCGCAGATGATTATATGACCAAACCTTTTTCGACTCGTGAGCTGATTTCTAGAATCAAAGCCGTACTACGCCGCAGTAGCGCGATGAGCAGCGATAAACCTATCGAAATTGGACAGTTAAGTTTAGATACCAAGAGTCAGCGCGTGACAGCTGCAGGTAAAATCGTTGATGTTGGGCCTACAGAGTATCGCCTATTAGCATTTTTTATGAGTCACCCTGAGCGCGCCTATACACGAACGCAGCTGCTCGATCAGGTATGGGGCGGCAATGTATATATCGAAGACCGAACCATTGATGTGCATATCAAACGTCTACGTAAATTACTACGACCTTATGACTGTGATACATTGATACAGACGGTACGTGGAACAGGCTACCGATTTTCTAGCCTGATTGAGCCAAGTTAATCTTGTACAAATAATGCCGCAGCAATATAAAGGCCGCGGATAGTGGTAAGGATAAAAAATGGACAAGATAGCGCCAGCACAGAGTGAGCAATCAGCTCTATTAGAGCAAATATCTACTCAAAGTACAGCTGAGCAACTCAAAAAAATCGGCAGTGCACTACGAGCCTTGCGCGATGCAGTGATTTTGCTCAACAATCATGATGGACTAGAATGGTGGAATCAGGCGGCACAAGACTTATTGCTGCTACAGCCAGAAGATAAAGGTCAAAATATTTTTGACTTTATTACTGTACCTGAGTTCCGCCAGTATTATGAAGGTACAACGATACCTAACGACGGCGTCCATATAGAATCATGGCGAGATCCTAGTCGCTACTTAAAGTGCGAACTAACGCCTTTCGGTGATGAAAAATTGCTGTTTGTATATGACGTGACCCGCCTGCGGCACTTAGAGCAAATGCGTCAGGATTTTGTGGCGAATGTCTCGCATGAGCTTAGGACACCATTGACGGTAATGATGGGCTACCTAGAAAATTTCTCCGATCAGCCAGATATGCCGCCGCAATGGCGGCGCGGTTTTGAGCTGATGACACAGCAAACAGCCCGTATGAATAGAATCGTGAACGACTTGCTGCTACTGTCTAAGATTGAAATCGAAGAATCACACGAGCTGCATTACATAGATATGACTAAGCTACTAACCAATATCTACGACGATGCACAAGCGTACAACCAAGCGTACAAACACATCATTCATTTGCATATAGATACGTACGATGGGCTGTACGGATCAGAGATGTACTTGAATAGTGCGCTATCCAATCTAGTAATCAATGCCATCAAATATACACCAAAAGGTGGCAATATCACTATCAGCTGGACAAGGACGTCTGATGGCTGCCGTTTCGCGGTCGAAGATGATGGGATCGGTATTGCGTCAGAGCATATCGCCCGTTTGACAGAACGTTTCTATCGTATCGACAAAGGTCGCAGTCGTGCGACAGGTGGTACGGGGTTGGGATTAGCGATTGTAAAGCACGTATTACACCAGCACGAAGCACAATTGCAAATCGATTCAGTAGAAGGGGAAGGATCGACATTTAGTGTGGTATTTCCTTCAAACTACGTCAGATCCGTCACAGCCAATTAATATAATTTCTGGCTTATATTAGCGTTGGTTTTTCGGCTTCGATCTTTTGGTTAATACAAACTTAGCACTACTTCAAATTAGGTTAACGACATACCTTTCTGTATTCGCTAATCCTTTTGCAAAAGTGGATAAGGGTTGACCGCACTGCCATTAATATAGATACCATAGTGTACATGTGTCGGTGTTCCTTTTGCATTACCGCTATCACCCACATAACCTATCACGTCGCCCTGATTGACCCAGTCATTGGGGGAGATGTCAGCATAGTCCTCTAGATGAGCGTAGTAATGTCCTGCGCCACCAGGCCCTACCACCACGACTACGCGCCCACCTAATGTGTTCTCACCAACTTTGCTTACTACGCCTTGTGTGGTCGACTGCACAGGAGTGTTGCGCGGCGCAAAGATATCAATGCCTTCGTGGGAGCGGCCTTGGCTACGTGCCGCGCCCCAAGTGTCTGTCAGGTTTCGTTCTGGTAGTGGACTGGGCAAGCTGTTTTCTGTCGGCAGCTCTTGTTGCAATAGACTCAATTGTTGCCATTTGGCAACCACAAATGATTGCGTTTGTTGACTGATACTGGGTAGCAGTTTATCAAAGACAAATAACAGTGCTAGTAATACGATAGCCTTAATCAGTAGGCTTATTAAACGACTAAAAAAAGAAGGTCTGGGAGGCTGGTTGTTTCCATCTGCTAGCATTGATGTCTCATATATATTTTATGTCATTTGAGATTTTATTATAAAAGCTTCGTCTGATAACGTATGTATCGCATTGTTATCTATCGTTTTTACCCCCATAGATATTCTTATGGTTAAGGATATAGACAGCAAATACAGTTCTATCTACTTAACATTTCTGCTGAGCATGACAGTTGCTACTGATGGTTAATACTTTATGAATGATGCTTTTAAGCCTGCTGACATTTCTGCCACGCGCGAAACAGCGCTGGTTATCGATACTGAAACAGATCAGGGTAGTGATCCCAGACCTATCCAAGTTGCTACTATCAATGTAGCAACTGGCTTTGAGTGGATGAAATACTTTAACAGTGGTCGATCTATTTCGCCTGTTGTCATAAAGGTGCATGGTATTACCGATGATGATGTGGCTGGACTAGAACGTTTTGAGCTAGAACAGTTTGAATTACCAGAGTACTTGATTGGTCACAACGTACGTTTTGATTGGCGAGTGATTGGCAGTCCTTCTGCTAAGCTTATTTGTACGGTGAGGCTTGCGCGGGCAGCCTTTCCAGAATGGCGTGCTTACAGTCAGTCTAAGTGTATCGAGCAGCTATTGGGCAAGGGTGAGGCTAGTGCAATGACGATTGCCGCTCATGATGCGCTTGGCGATGCTCGAATGTGCTATTTGCTGTATCAAGCATGCTGCGAGCGTCTAGAGATTGCGCCGACAGATTTTGCAGCGGCACATGCTATCTCTAATAAAGCGACCCCTGTGAGCAAGATGCCGTTTGGTAAGCATAAAGGCAAACCTATCAAAGATGTGCCTATCAACTATGTTAAATGGATGATAGGCAATATTCATAATATGCAGCCATCGCTGTATTCGGCACTGACTAAACGCTTAAAACTGGAAGAAGCAGAAAACGCGAAAAAGTAATCTAAATTATCATGGGTCTGCTATGTAAGGTGCGACATGGTGCTAAGCTTATGGTTGGTCGTGCAACCATGTCACCGCCATCTGCCATAGCTGCGGCGCTTTGATATTGGTCTTACTGCTAAAATAGCGCATATGACCGATATGATTTAGTCCAAAATCCTCAGGGTTTAAGAATCGCTTTTCTACGGGCATTTTTGTAAACACCCTTATCATATCGTCCATGTTTTCACTATTGGCGATATCATCATCGCTAAAGCCAAGCCATAGTGCTGGCATGCTGAGCTCATCGTAGAAATGCGTGTGTATGCTTTTGCCAAATGCGGTTTTGATATAGCCTGCGCCATTGCACCATTCACGCCATTGACGAGCCACGCCGCGTGGTAGCGGCTCACCCATACCAATTTTGTCTGACGGTGTATAGCCCAGTGCTAAATTAGTAAATGGAATAAATGCATCCATAAAGCCCATGGCTTTGAGCTTATAGGGCATGCCCATATTTTTGATACGTCCTGAAGAGCAAGCGACATTGAACACTGAGCCAATCGCCTGATAGTTAGGCATCAAGCCAATGAGCTGACCACCCGCACTATGACCGATGAGATGATAAGAAGCCTCAGGAAACTCATCTTGTAAGGCATCAAGTACAGCTGGCATGTCATGGCGACCCCAACTGATCAAGGAAGCGCTACATTTTGCTAGATCGGTCGATAGGGACTCACCGATTCCTTCGTTATCAAAGGTCAGCACCCCAAAGCCGCTTTCTGCTAGATAGGTCGCAAAATTATGATAAAAGTGACGCTTAATACCTGTGGCTGGTGCCATCATGATTGCTTTTTTTGTCGCATCTTTAGGGCGATAGACAGTGGCTGCCAATGCTTGGTTGCGATCGGTCATGATGCTTAATGAGTAAATATCAATATTGCTCGCATCATGCACATTACTTTTACTAGTGAGATTGCTATTAACCACAGAGCTTGATAGCTCGGCAGTAGGAAAGGCGTTATGATTATCCATGGGTATACCTTAGTATTTTTATTAGTAGATAATGAATATCGAACTATGATGAACAATAAATGCGCATCTTGAAAGTGTAGTCGTTGCGTAGTGATAAATCGTTGTGACTATGTGGTAGCATTGCTTATGTTAAGATAAATGCTGGCAAGACAGTTGCTCAAATATGACTTCCAAGTTTTATATAGCTTGGTTGAGTTTGTCTTATGAATCATGTGCATGACAATATAAATGACAGGTGTCGGTATGCAGCCATCACTAATAACAAGCACTCAATAAAAACTGACAGGTAATTAAGGAAGCTATATGCAAATGAAAATCAACGATGATACTTATGACGTAATCACGAGTAAAGACATTACCAATATCGAAAAAGCAGTCGACAAGTCTGCCTTATCAATGCCGCTCGTGGCTGTGTATTGCGGTTCGCGCTTGGGCAATGGTGACGTATATGAACAGGCAGCACGTGAGCTTGGCAGTGCATTAGCAAATAATGGCATGGGGCTAGTATATGGTGGTGCTAGTATCGGTCTGATGGGCGCAGTTGCGGATGAAGTAATTAATGGCGGCGCGCAAGCAGTGGGCGTGATTCCAACCTTTATGCTCAAGCACGAAATCGCTCACGAGCAGCTGACTCGGTTGCATTTGACTGACACTATGCATACGCGTAAGACCGTCATGGCAGAGTATGCCGATGCCTTTATCACGCTACCGGGCGGGCTAGGAACATTAGAAGAAATCATGGAAATTGCTACGTGGCGTCAATTGTACCAACACGAAAAACCAATGATTATTCTAAATATCAATGGTTTTTATGACCGTATGATTGAGCATTTGAAATATACCACTGAGCAAGGCTTTATGAAGCAGGAAGATTTAGATCGTCTAGTAGTGTGCAATACCATCAGCGAAGCGATCGATATGCTACAAACAGTAGTGACCATAGATGATGCTGTGGATACGGAGAAAATGGCTGGTAGTAATAGTTAAGCCGTATCGCTATTAATACACAGCAAATGCTTAAATATTAAAAGCTATTGCAAAAAAGGAGCAGATAACCAAATCTCGGTTATCTGCTCCTTTATTATATGTATTAACAACCTATCAGCGAATCATGTCTATTAGGCATCAACAGGCGTGAGATCATCCAATGCTACTTCACGAATACTATGATTGACATGAGCCATCGCAATTGGAAATCCACGCTGTTCAGCGAGCTCACGTGCAACCTCATCCACGGCCACACTATCGTTATGGACAAGGTACGACCATTCATGAGCATAGCGACTACGATTCAGAGGTGTATCGTTCTCTATCAAGCCTAGATCTGTCAGCTCATTAACTATTTGGTCAGCGGCAATCAAGGTCGAAGATGCTTTGACGTTTTCTGCACGGGCATAGCGTATATTAGAATATAAACTCACATCAGCGACTCGCAGAGTATCATCCTGTCCGGGAATCTGCTGCCCACCGTATAGCGCGTTACCAACAGTACGCGCGCTGTTAAATGTCGGTACAAACTCCGCCACATACTCAATCGCTTGCTGACTACGTGCCTGTAAGGGTGCTTTATCCCAACCATCTTCAATATAATGCACGTATTGCTGTGGCAGTTTGGGCTGCGCACTGTCTTCACTTGATGCGACAAGACCATCATCAAACAAGGTAATGGCTTTACTCATACCATGAATCTGAAAGTATCCGCCAGGGTAGGGAGTAAGCTGCGCCATGCCTTCTGGTGTACCTCGTTGACCGTAGACGATAATCTCTGGTATCTGTCCACCAGCATCGCCCCAATGGGTCACATAAGACGATTTGAACTCAACCATACACGTAACTTCGACACCAACCATATCATCGATGACACCAGTGCGGAATCCGCAAGCATTGATTAGATAATCAACTTCGATAGACTCAGGCTGAGAGGCGTGTTCTTGACTATGGATTTGTTGATAGTCAATACGCCATTTGGTGACATGATGGTCAGCGTTGGTACAGTTCTCACAATCTACCGGCACGACTTTTTGCACAGCGGTTTCGGTAAATACGTGCGCATTGTCGTACTCTTCGAGCGCAAGCTTGGCAGAAGCTGCTAAACGAAAAATGTTCCAACCATATTCTTGAACAACAATTAAAGGAAATTTAACTTTGTTCAAATCCAAATATCTAGCGACTGGAATCATCCATTCATCAACTGTACTTGGTACAGCGACTTGCTCACGTTCAGACAGCTCAATCAATTGCTCATGGCTATAAAGTTGATAGTAATCTTTAGGCTCACCCAATACTTTATTATTAACATCTTGCTCGATCAGTTCTTGATAAGCATCGGTCAAAATATCCAAACGCGGTAGTAAATCTTCAGGCAGTCCTTCGTCACGTGTCGGTACAGCAAACACCGTAGGACGGACGTCAATAGTGTGCGGATACAAACGCAAAATATCGATACATTGCTTAAGCAGCGCTACGCAATCTTCGTCCGGTATTTCACGGTACAAGTTACCACCTGCATGCAAATGACACATAGGTGGTCCATCAATGAGAGATTTTTTCTTTTCAAACAAATAGGTCTCTAATCCTAACGCAGCAAGTCGAATCGCAATCGTCGATCCCGCAGTACCGCCGCCCAAAATGCCAACGCGCTTTTTAGGTTGAGTGTTTTGTGCCCCATAAGATAACACCCCAGAATGAGCGTCACGATTAAAGGATTGAGCGTATTTTTTATCAAAAGACTGAGTCATTGTCGTCGTTGTATCCTTAATAGCATCTGTATTAGGCCGTGCTCGGTATATGTATCAAATGTTCTATATTTCTTGATATGCGTGCGAAGGTAATTAAGTTCAACACACAAATCTGAACTTCAATAGTCATCTTTTCTATTGTTTAGCCATTCTTCATCTCTATAGGTTTATTTTACGAAGAACTACAGACAATATGATGGGAAATACGTAAGAAGATGCATGAGTTTTGTCAACGAGTCGCTATATGTGTGAAGTTTTTCAGAGAAACAAGTCTGTCTAAAAATAGAGTAAACGAGAGAGGTGGCAAACTTGTGAAATCAAAAACAAGGTCGTTTTATTGTTTTGTAAAATTCGACCACTTTTGTAAGCGTGTATATTGATTATCAAGATAATATAAAACCATATGCTATATTTATTTTGCTTAACAAGAAGTGTCGGTTCTGTTTTGATGACTGTTCAAAATTACAAATGTCAAAATTAACAAAAGGGACAGTCGATAAAGTAAACGACAACAAGCTTATCGCTATAAAAAATACGACTAAAATTACAAGGAAGTTATGATGAAAAATATAATGATGTTATCGGCACTAACAGGTGTATTAACACTAACTGGCTGTACTACTTTAAAAAACGTAGTCGGTAACGATATGTCAGGTACGCATGAAGTACAGGCAACCAGCAACAATACAGCACCAGTCACTAGCAAGAATGGGGTGTTGGTAGATGCTACCAACCATATGACGTTGTATACGTTTGATAAAGACTCTATGAATAAGTCAGATTGCGGTGCAGCTTGCCAAGTTGTGTGGCCAATTTTCAAAGCGCCTAGCGATGCTAAAGCCTCAGGTCAGTTCGCTGCATTTAAGCGTGAAGATGGCAAATATCAGTGGGCAATGAACGGTAAGCCTTTATACTTCTATGCTAATGACACAAAAGTTGGTGACAAAGACGGTGATGATAAACTTGGCGTTTGGCACGTTATCCCAAGTAAATAACAGGTGTTAGATATAAACTAACTCGGAAACGTTAAGATAGAAAAGCAGCCTATCCTCAATTATAGAGGCAGGCTGCTGTTTGTTTGGTTCTATTTTCCACTATCGAGAATACTACCGTGCGTATATTCTCTAATAATAGATGTGACCTGTACTATGTCACATTTGCTAAAGGCTCAACCTGAATGGTCTCTAGCACTTCTTCTTTGCTAGGCTCTTTTCTATATAAAGGAAAAAAGTCTGAAAGCAGATCATTTTCCTTGAACCAGATATCAGCTACTAACTCTGTATATTTTGCTACGTTAACGACGAGTCTATAAGTCTTAAATAGTAACTCTTGCGAGCTAAAGCCTTTTTTATACTCATATAAAGAATCTAAATTGGAGCCAACGCCGCCACCAAGATGTAGTACTTCATAACGGTTCTCTCGTCCCCAATTACGAGCGACATGAGTGATAAGTTTAGAAGGTTGTAGATGTGTATAAGCGTTCAGCGTGCCGCCAAGGTGGAACTGCATAATGCCAGACTCTTGGCAGAGCGTATATATAGAGGACCCGATTGGTTTATCGTCTTGATAGGCGGTTATCAACAGTATTTTTTCTTGAAGGTTTTCAAGCAAATTAAAAAAATAATCATCATCAAAGAAGTAATAATCACTGGCCTTGACGTTTCGCATTGTCTCTTTATAAATGTCTGAAAACACCATCGCGTTTTGCCTAGTCAAGAATTCTGTTTTTGTCACGACATCCATTTTTATGGCTTTTTTGATACCGCGGCGATGTCGATTTTGTGTTTCGCTCCAATGCTCTTCTTCTGACTTACTTAAATCAGACATCAAGGTCAGCCCGTGAGTCAGTGCTTTGCCAACTGTAGGTATCCATTCTTTATTAATAATCGGGTGCAACCGCATAAACAAGGACACGCAGCCTCTCTCGCAAAGAAAAGCTCTTATCTCATCCAGTATGATGTCTAACTCGGCATCAGTGAGGGTTTTGTCCATCAACGGCCCCCCGTAACCATAAGTGGAAGTAGCATCCCAGTGCTCTGAGTCAATTTGTCTAATTATGATGGGTAACAATACTTCCTTGTTTTTATAGTGAGCGATGATGCCTTGAGGTTTGCCCTTATCGATGACAGCTGAGGCCGCAATCCAACCAGATAAGTGGTATATATCAAAATGATGATTTGATACCTTCTTATCCCACTCAGCATCTATCGCTATGTAATCAACTTGTACTGTATCCACGTTGCTGCTCCCTCAGTGTTGCGTTATATATTCGTAAATCCGTATATATGAATATAACAACAAAGTATGAAGCCTTCAAGTATATAAAAACCTTTTATGTAAAATAGTGAATATATATGATTAGAGCGTAGAAGAATCTATAGGAAATAAAAAAGCAGCCTGCCTCTATAAATGAGGGTAGGCTGCTTTTCTCGTTTTTGTCGAAAGCTATTAGAGAGCTATAAACTTACTGTTATTTTTTTTCTACTAGCTCGCCATCGATTTGGATAGGAACGTTGGTCGTGATACCGTCAGCGTAAGCGGTCATACCATAAGCGGCGCGATCAAGTGTACCAGTGGCACGGAAACCAACGACTGGCTCTTTAGTCAGTGGGCTATTAGCGATTTTGTTCAACGTGACATCTAAGGTTAGTGGTTTGGTTTGACCAAGCAAAGTGAAGTCACCCGTTACTTTGGCCTGTTGTGGATTGATGAATTTGACCTGAGTAGATTTGAAAGTCATGGTTGGGTACTTTTCGACATTGAAAAATTCATCAGTTTTTAGATGTTTATCACGAGCATCCCAATTGGTATCGATGCTGTCGGTGGCTATAGTAAATTCCATGCTGGTTTGGTTTGGTGCTTTCATATCATAATTCACCACGCCCTCAACATCACTAAAATGACCCATGGTGGTTGAGAATCCCATATGGCTCACAGAAAATCCGACGCGAGTATGTGAATCATCTAACTCCCACTGAGTTGGTAGTGCCGCACTTGCCATAGTAGTGATAGCAAGTGCTGAGCTGATGAATAGCGCTTTAGCAGTGGTCTTCATTGTCATGTTTATCATTGAATAGTCCTTATTGAGTATTGGTTTTCCATGCTTGATTATAAATCTATGTTTGTCTATAAATAAGTAAAGCGATACTTCCTGTAAAACTGATCAATATCGCGTAGCTGTACCGTTTAATATACTAAATATAAATGATTCATACGCAGTATATTTGTTTAGGTTAACTACAGTAATTTATACCATAGATTAATTTTACTAACCAAATTATTGTACTGAATTACATCGCTTATCTCAATACCATTACTTTATTATTGACAACTTATCACATATCTCTATCACAACTGCTCCTTGCGTCTTACGTTAAAAACCGTTAAAATCGCGGTTTAATTTTCCCGCTGGGGAAAGGCTAAGCGAACAGAAGGGTGGTGTTGGGTGCTGGAATAAGCCAGTGACGCAGTTGCCATACTTGTAATGTCCTTAGTGCCTCAGTTACGTATGTCATTATTTGTTTGATACATCATCGATGGTGTTGTATTTAGACGTTGTACATACATCGGACCTAGAGAGTATATTATGCGTAAAGATATCCATCCTAATTACCAAGAAGTTTTGTTCCACGACACTAACGCTGACGTGTTCTTTTTGACTCGCTCAACTGCTAAGACTAAAGCGACTCGTGAATACGAAGGTAAAGAATACCCATACTACCCACTTGATATCTCAAGTGCGTCGCATCCATTCTATACTGGTGAGCAACGTAAAACTTCTACTGAAGGTCGTGTTGCAAGCTTCAACAAACGCTTTGGCGCATTTGGTGGCCGTAGCAAGAAAGCTGCAGACGCTGCTGAATAATTTGCACTTATGGTGTAAATATATTTCGTTAAGCAATAAAAAAACCGCTGATTATTCAGCGGTTTTTTATTGCTTAATTTTTTATGATCTAAAAATAAAGCTAACAGTCTATTTAGCGCTCAAACTCAGTAGTAGATGAGTCCAATATCTGAATAGAGTCTAGTAACTGAATAATGGTTTCTACGATTTGCTGCGCCCAATAGCCGTACATCAGACTGCTAGGATGAAATCCATCACTGGCAAACATCACATTGATATCGATAGCCGAGCCATTTGCATGCTCTTCTAGCATCCGTGTAAAGTCGGTTGCCATATAGGTGACACCAGCATGAGCCACACAAATCTGCTGTAATATCCCATCCAGTATCGATGCTTTTGCACCTACAAAGTTATTGAGCGGGGCAGGGATTGCAGGCATTTGCGCCATCGGTGGCAAACTTAAAAAAACCAATTCTCGTACGCCAAATTTGCGCTGTACAATATTGATAATGTCTTCAATTTGTTGTTGCCATTTATGCACAGAGACATTGGACGTTGTATCATTGACCCCTACGCTTAGCAACATCACATCAATAGGCTGTTCAGGAGCAGGTAAGACATATAACCTGCGTAGAATATCAAAGCTGGTATGACCTGTTGTCGCTTGCAATGACCAATTGAGTCGAGCAAAGTTTGCTTGGATAGCTTCGTTTTGTTCCAGTATCGGTATGAGCTTACCGACCAACGCTTCCTGCTGCGTTTGGCTACCTACACCTGCTGCTGCTGAATCGCCAACGACCATAAGGTTAAATGTCTTAGCCTCTTGCGTTGATATCTCATTATTTGCTTGAGGCAGGTCAATCACACCGTGCCTTTCGCCATGTGGTTCAGGCAAGCGAACCGTATCACGCTTGATTTTGCGACCTTGATAGAGATAGACGGGGGCAAGTAAAACGTCCTTTGCGACCGATGTCAGCTTATTAGTGTCTACCACCCTGCACGTTCCCTAATAGTCGTAAGACTATCTTCAATTAACAATTTACCATCGACGTAGACATCACGTAATAGATTGTCAGTTGGGTCACTCATCTCATTTTCTTTGACGGTTGTTAGCTGGCCGCTGTCGTCTTTTACCAGTGCCAATCGACCTTTTTTCGAGCGTTTTGAGCGGCTGGTGACAGGATCTTTATAAATATCCTTCCATGCACCATCGATAGAGATAGCGCTAGATTTCATTGCCCAACTCATGGTGTCGCGGTTGACTTGCTGCAATAGACCACCGCCCATACCAAACGTCACGTTTTCTATGCTAAAGCCTGCTTTGATTACTACGTCAATAATTTTGCTTAAGCTTTGCGAGCTGATGCCATCACCTTGGATGATGCGTACGTAGTCGGGCAGCACTTTATAGCCCTTGCTGTTTACAGTCGTGCCGAACTTCACCGCCAAGCGCTCCAACGCTTCGCGGACGACTTTGGTAGGTTCGCCGCTGTCTGGTCGAATAACCAAAGTGCCGCCCATATTTTTGACTTCATCTTTTAAGGCGTCACCCCAGATATTGTCGATGGCATTCCATAAATCATAACTATCTGAGACGACCGAAAAGGCTTTATCCTTACCGCCAAACTGCTCAATCATATTGTGAAAAGCAGCAGTCTCGCCATCACGTCCCCAAGCTGTCATCGTACTGTGTTCGGCTGCTGGGATAGAGAATGCAGGCATATCGTCGCCCATTTGATACCAGCGACTAGCAGCAATAAGCGCTGTCATCGAGTCCGTACCAGCAAAGTTGACCAAATGCGCTAAGCTACCAAGTGCAACCGTTTCTTGGCTCGATGCACCGCGCGCGCCAAAGTTATGCAAGCGAAAAGGCAGGGATTCTATATTGTCCGCTGATTTCTCTAACGCTTGGCGGATAATGTCTTTGCAATAGTGAGAAACGCTAGCGACCGTGGATGGATACCAAATCGCACGCAATAGCGCTGTTTCGATATAGCTGGGTAGCCAGTAAAATTCAGGATCGGTATTAATCACTTGGCAGACTACATTGGACACGGGCACGATACTGCCTTCTGGTACGGCTTGGATACGCAGTGGCAAGTAGCCGTCGTGTTTTTCGATCAAATGCTCCCAACCAGCACGATTGAAGGTTAGACCATGTGCTTGAATGACCTTTTCGGCTTCATCGATATCTTGATGAGTAATAGGCGTACTTAAGTACTCTTTGATAAAGGCTTGTAGACCAAAGAACACCACATCATAGTCGCCCTTGCGCGCCTCAATGTAGCTTGACAGATACTCACTACCGCTCGGGTATTGCACCCAATGTGAGGTCTTATAGCTGTCGCTGTTTAAGATTAAATTGTTTAGATTACTGGTATACATCACAGAACTCCTCTGCTTTGAAATGCCGCCCCTGCTTTAATAAAAAAACAGTGGCGGTGGTTGATTGCCGTCTATCGGCATTGGTATCAAATTGTTAATACGATATTTAGTGATAGCTGTTATTGATAATAATTTGCTCAAGTAGCTATTAAAAAAAGCTGCTAAAAAAACGAATAGAAATGAACTACAAGCCAACCATTTTAGTAATAATCGCATAGTGATCTTCAAACATCATCTTCGCATCGAGCTCAGCCAAGGGTAACCAAAATGCTTTGGTCGCATCGTCGCCACCTTTTACTTTTGGCAGACCTTTTGGATCGTTTTTGAGCTGAAAATAAAACGCTTGAGTAATGGTGCGACCACGCGCTGAGCGATACGGGTCATCAAAGGTATGCTGGCTATGGCAGGAGCCGCGCAATACTGGCTCAGGCACCTTGAGGCGAGTCTCTTCGCGTAGTTCACGGATACAAGCATCAAACAGCGTCTCTTTTGGATTTAAAAATCCACCTGGCAGCGCCCAGAGTCCACGCCCTGGCATACTACGTCGCTCAACCAGTAGGATATGTCCCGACTGTACAATCAAGGCATCGGCAGTCATAAAAGTAGGCGGGTAAGGTGCTGATTCCCACTGTCTTTTATATTTATCGATGAAGTCTGCTTCTTCATGCAACTGATGGTAGTCTTCAGTTTGTTTGAATGCATCAAGGACGTTGCGCGTCGACTCAGGCGTACGTTCGGGCGTAGGCGTGGCCCCCATCAGGTAGCTGTCGCGAATCGGTGTGGCTGATAAGTTATGATAATTAGGCACTGACACAGAGTCCCAGTTGGGGAACAGTGACAGATAGTACGATGAGCTGTCTTTTGAATGACCAATCAAACCAATATCCGTCTGCAAGTCACCAGTGACAGATTTTACACCTGCTTGCACATACTGTAGCCAGCGGGTGTCATTGTAGAGTGCATCATCTAAGCCAACACAGTGAATGCGTGCGGCTTCTTCTTCAGAGTAGGCGCCTTTGATCATTGCGGCACGCTCAGCGACGCTAAATGGATTGCGTAAGCTACGTGGCAAGTTGGCTGAGCCAATGAGCATAATTACTTCATCTGAGCGTTTTAGTGCCTCATCGATGACGGCTTTGTGGCCAGCATGAAACGGCTGAAAGCGACCGATAAAGACCAGATAACGATAGTGTTTACTGCCTTTTTGATCTAGGTTTTGCTTATCTGACTGTTGCTCTGATAATTCACTCATAGACGCCAACTTCCTACGACTTATTTTTATTGATTAAAAATTAATGACGCTAATACTGACACAGCCTATGACTTTCTGACAAGTATAAAGATGTTTAGGGGTGTGTCATTATCGAAATCATCCAAACGAAATCTCTACTTTAACTGGCATACTTCTCTATCCATGCCGTCACCGTTGGCCAAATCTCTGTGGCAGCATTGCGACTGATCATGATGCGACTGTGCGTATAGTCATCTAAATCGCCGTTACTGAGCGAGTACTCTCGAAAGATATTGGACGAGTTATTAAAGCCTTCAAAAAACAAACGACAGCCACGAGTAGGGGATATGAAGTTATCGCCTTTTGCGCTAATAGAATAAACAGGAATGGTAATCTGTGGCATATGATGACGATAGTCGATAAAGTCATCGCCAGTACTTTTCTGCTGATTAATGCTTTCGTTCATTTCTTCTGTATTTGTCCTGCCTTTATCGAAATTAGCCTTATTCAAAAAGCTGCTTTTAAAGTTTTTACGCAAATTCCAATCGTACCACTGAGTCATCGTATAGTAACTTTCGTTAAAAGGGCCTACCTTTAATTGCTTAGCGGGTATAAAGCCGACCAACCGAGTGACTATCTTGGCCGTAAGGATTTTCGCGTAGCTGGTCGAGTCCTTTACTGCGCCAAAAGCTTGGCAGGCAAACATACTGATGCTATTGACCTTATCGATATAGCTTGGGTTTTGGACAAGAAACATGGTCAAACCAACACCGCCACCACTATGAGTAACGCAGTGCAGGTTATTGAGCTTTAATTCTTCAAAGAAATAACGAAAAGTCGCTTCATAGTCGTAAGTGGCGACAGTCTCAAAGTTGAATTTTTCTTTCGGTAGCGAGCTATTACCATGCCCGCGCCATTCCATGATGTAGCAATGATGACCAAGCCCTGCAAAATATTCGGCGATTTTGAGGCAAGTTTGCTTGTCAGAAAACGTACCATGCGTCAAAAATATGTTTTGCGGTGTGATGTCAGGCAGGCTGTTCTCTGACGTATTGGCTATCGTATCTTTGTCTGAATTATCAACTACTTTCCAAACGGCAATTTTCTCAACATCCTTGGTAGTTACTAGGTGCAACGTCCGTGTCATCATAAAATGATCCTATCCAAAAAATACTTAATCTTTATACAAGTTGATACTTATAATACAAGGCGATTAGAAGCTACCATGCTCATAACACTAATGCATAAAATTATTCAAATTATCAATACTACGTCAAAACCAGATGACTTGCTCGGACTAGATGTGAACGGTATGGCATATCGAAAACGCTGAGTGCGCTTGATAAATGGTACCGCTGTCTTTATATATAGAATAACTTGGCAGCCAACATAGTCATTCAGCATGTTTATCTGTCATGGTTTAAATATTGAATTACTTTGCCACCTGTTAGCATCATTAAAAAAACCAATGACGACCATTTGCAACAGCCACGGTTCAATTCACAGTAGCGTGGTCGGAATTGATGTGTGATTCAGGTATAATGACTGCTATAGACGGATTAAACTTTATACTCATGTCGGCCAATGTCATACAATAATAAATCGAAAATATTGCCAGTCTGCAAGCCTTATATAAATCGTAAATATTTTAAAAATCCAAATTCACGACACAGTAGCCATAATAGATATAGCGTTTGTGTCATAACGCATAGGAAACATTATGAGTGAGCAAAACCAAGCTGATAACCAACTAGACCAAACTGCTGGCTATGAATCAGCCCTAGATACCGAGCAAGTCGAAGCGAAAAGCAACATCACTATCACTGAGTCAGCTCAAGGCTACTTGGCAGATTTGTTATCTAAGCAAGATACCGATGGTATCGGTGTGCGTATCTTCGTTGAGCATCCAGGTACGCCGCGTGCAGAGTGCTGCATGGCTTATAACCAGCCGGGCGAAGAAGACAGCGCTGATTTGCGTTTTACGTATGAAAATTTCTCTGCCTTTATTGAGGCGGCGTCAGTACCTTATCTAGAAGACGCGGTCATTGATTATAATAAAGACCGTTTCGGTGGTCAGCTGACTTTTCGCGCACCAAACTCTAAAGTACCTAAAGTAGGCGCTGATGCCAGTGTCGAAGAGCGTATCAACTATGTATTGCAGTCAGAGATTAACCCTGGCTTGGCAGCGCATGGCGGTGACGTACAGTTGCTTGAGCTGATTGATGAAGAAGGCATTGGTCTAACCGCTGTATTGAAATTTGGTGGTGGTTGCCAAGGGTGTTCAGCGGTTGATATGACTTTACGCCAAGGTGTTGAAGTGCAGCTGAAACAGCAAATTCCAGAATTGACCCAAGTGGTTGACGAGACTGACCATACTCGAACAGAGAATGCTTACTATAAATAAAATAAAAAACAGTTAAAAGCAAAGTGGCTGCTATAAAGGTGGCCATTATCTCTAGTATAGATATGCCTGTTTGGTTTGCTGCTTATGAATATTTGTCATGAAGAGATGAGTATTTTGCTATTCTTTTAATAAAGAAGCTGAGTTATGATGAACTCAGCTTTTTTTATTGCTATGATTTAGCAGACAGTTTTTTAAGATGACTTTTGAGCGATACGTCGTCAATAAATCATCTTTTATCAAAATAAAGGAATGTACTATGAGTGATGGATCAGCAGACCAGCAAACAGCCCAACAATTAGAAACCCCTCAACGTCTTGAGACCTTAGCGATTCATGCCGGCTATAGTGTAGAGCCAACGACCAAAGCAGTCGCCGTGCCTATTTATCATACCAGTTCATATGCGTTTGATAATACTCAGCATGGTGCAGATCTGTTTGATTTAAAGGTCGCAGGCAATATCTATACTCGTATCATGAATCCAACCAACGCAGTGCTAGAGGAGCGTGTGGCTGCGTTAGAAGGCGGTATTGGTGCGCTTGCCGTAGCCTCTGGTATGGCTGCCATCACCTATGCAATTCAGACCATTTGTGAAGCAGGCGACAATATCGTCGCTGTATCAACGCTATATGGCGGTACTTATAATTTATTTGCCCATGCATTGCCGCGTCAAGGTATCGAAGTGCGCTTCTTCGATCATAAAGACCCTGAAGCCATTCGTGATCTAATCGATGACAAGACCAAAATGGTGTTTGCAGAGAGTATCGGTAACCCACTCGGTAATATCGTGGATATTCAAGCGCTCAGTGATGTCGCCCATGAATACGGTGTACCTGTCGTGATTGATAATACCGTGGCGACGCCTGCGATATGCCGTCCGTTTGAGTTCGGTGCAGATATCGTGATTCATTCATTGACCAAATATATGAGCGGAACTGGCACATCAATCGGTGGTGCGATTGTCGATAGCGGTAAGTTTGCTTGGGGTGATTACCCTGAGCGTTTCTCACTGTTGAACACGCCAGATCATAGCTATCATGGGGTAAATTTCGTCAAAGACGTAGGCGCGCCAGCCTTTATCGCTCGTGCCCGCGTTGCGCCACTACGTAACACTGGGGCAGCACTTAGCCCGCTAAATGCTTTTGGTATCTTGCAAGGTATGGAGACGCTAAGTCTGCGTATGGAGCGCCACGTGCAAAACGCACAAGCCGTTGCAGAATATCTGCGTGATCATGATAAAGTTGCTTGGGTTAAATATGCAGGTCTGTCTGACCATTCTGAGCACGAGCTTGCCAAAAAATACATGAAAGGCACGCCTTCTGCCATTTTGACCTTTGGTGTTAAAGGTGGACTAGAAGCTGGTGCGCGCTTTATCGATGCGCTGCAACTGATTACACGTCTAGTCAATATCGGTGATGCCAAATCACTAGCCTGTCATCCAGCGACGACCACGCATCGTCAGTTAAATGAGCAAGAGCTAGCAAATGCAGGCGTGAGTACAGATATGGTGCGACTCTCGATTGGTATCGAACATATTGAAGACATCAAAGCCGATCTCGCCCAAGCACTAGCCACTGCTTAACAACAAGCGCTTATTAAATTGAGCAAACTGTTTGAACAAGTCTGAATGATATAAAAAAAGCCCATATCGATTTGATATGGGCTTTTTGTTTTGCGTCCAACAGATGTGTTTAACAATTAAGCAGACAGTACACGCTGCGCGATATCTCGATAATCCTGCGAGGCAAGACGCGGTCCAAACTGCTGAATAACTTGTGCTGATATTTCGCTGGCAAGACGACCGCATTCTGGCAGACTATACTGCTGCGATAGTGCATATAAGAAAGCACCAGCGTAGTTATCGCCTGCACCGTTGGTATCGATGACGTTGGCCACTGCTGGTGTTGCAACGTCATGGACTTCAATTTCTGCTTCGTCAGTAGGCTGGTGAGCGATTACCGCACCGTTGGCACCATCAGTGACAACTGCTGTTTGGCAGTATTCAAGCAGGGCACGCGCCGCTGCTTTGACTTGTTTTTTATCCGTAAAAAGCTTGGCTTCTTCACTATTACAAAATATCACCGCCACTTTATTGCCGAGCATATTAAGTAGGCCGTCTTTGGCAAACTTCACTACAGCAGGATCCGCAAAACTCACGGCGATTTTTGCATTATGAATACCAGCTTGTTGGCGCAGTTGCGTCATTGCTGGTTGGATGCTTTCAGACATGGCCAAATAGCCTTCTAAATATAGCCAGTCTGCTTGCGTCAACGCATCAAAATCAACATTGTCAGCTGCGATTTCGCTTGAGGTGCCAAGATAGGTCTGCATGGTACGCTCGCCATCTTCGGTGACAGCCACCACGCAGGAGCCGGTCACGCCGCCTTCATGGATAGATTTGTCTGAGGTTGCGACGCCTGCTTCGTGCAAGTCTCTGAGGTAAAACGCCCCTTGATCGTCATCACCGACGCGGCAAGCATAAAACGGCTTACCGCCGAGGCTAGCGAAGGTAAACATCGTATTGGCTGCTGAGCCACCGCCGGCTTGTTTTGATGGCTCAATCTCAGCCAACTTAAAGTAAGCAAGTAGTTGCTGCTGCTCCTCAAACTCTGCTAGTGTCATATTACCTTTGGTCAGCTCGGTCTCTTCTAGCGCAGCATCTGACAGCACATACTCGTGATCAACCAACGCATTACCTATCGCCATTACATCGTACATTGCTTACCTCTCTTCAATTAATTTATAAACAGTTATCTTTCTTATAGTTAAAAACTAGTCAGCTTGTAACTCTAGTAAACGCTGATAAAGTGCATTCTTTTTTACACCAGTGATATCAGAGGCCAGCGCGGCTGCTTTTTTGACCGATAGATCCTCTAGCAAACGCTGTAGCAATTTATCATGGGTACTGATGTCGTCAGTATCCTTTGCGACACCGACGCCAGCGACGACCACGACGATCTCACCGCGTTGCTGATTGTCGTCTGCTTTGACAAACTCGACCAACTCGCCAAGGGTGCTTTTATGTACGGTTTCAAAGGTTTTGGTCAATTCCCGGCAAAAAGTCACTGCACGGTCTGCACCAAATATCGTCGCCATGTCTTCTAGACTAGATACGATGCGATGCGGTGCTTCATAAAATATCAGAGTTTCGGTACGTGCGATCAAATCATTCAGTTGTTTTTGACGACCGTGAGTTTTGGCTGGCAAAAACCCAATAAAGCTAAATCGATCTGATGGCAACCCTGCCACTGACAATGCGCCAATGGCAGCAGAAGCCCCAACGATAGGTGATACGGTCACGCCTGCCTCATGCGCGGCCTGTACCAATTGATAACCTGGGTCACTGACCAGTGGCGTACCAGCGTCACTAATCAAGGCAACCGAATGACCTTGTTCAATCATTTCAATGATTTTAGGCGTTTGAATGGCGCTATTGTGTTCGTGATAAGCCCATAGCTTATTATGGCCTTTTTGCTTCGTTGTGTCATCATTTTCGATACTGCTTTTGGCAGGACGAGTCTCTGAGTCTTTTGTCTCGTCAGCCTTACTGCCTTTGGTATCGATACCAAAATGTGACAGTAGTTTACCTGAGGTACGGGTGTCTTCGCAGGCAATAATGGCGACCTGCTTTAAGACATCAATTGCGTGCGAAGTCATGTCGGACATATTGCCAATTGGCGTGGCAACGATATAGAGACAAGCTGGCATCGCAGTAGGGGTAGACATGAAAACCTCGGGTCGTTAAAAAGACGTGAAAAAATAATAGTGCGCTAGTATGTACAGTCGTTATCTATGGTTTTTCAGTCAAATAATGAGTGAAGAAGTCGATAGATTTTGAGAGTAGAGCGCGCAGAAGTGGCTAGTTTAGCATGTTGTGCTATGATAATTCTCAAATGTTAATCAGACCAATTAACCTTATGCCGAACCATAAGCCTTTAATCTTAACCTCACCAAAACAACGCCAAGGTAGTCGGTTTGAGCAGCAGGCATGTGAGTATTTACAAGCGCAAGGGTTGAGGTTGGTCGTACAAAATTGGCAACAGCCAAAAGTAGGTGAGTTGGATCTGGTCATGATTGAGACAGGTTTAGCATGGTCAACATTAGTATTTATTGAAGTTCGCCAGCGCAAGTCCTCGAATTATGGCGATGCAGCACTCAGTGTGACAGCCAGCAAACAGCGCAAAGTTATTAAGACAGCGCAGTCCTTTTTGCAGCAGTATCCTGAGTATGCTCATTATGACTGCCGGTTTGATGTTATTGCTTACAATACGATGAGTAAGTTAAATTCAAGAAATGAGGAGTTAGACCATCAACCAGAATGGATTCAAAATGCTTTTATAGCCAGTGCATGGTAATAGAGTAAATAAGATAGATGCTGCCAAGTGAAGCATTTAACCACATCTGACAAGTAAGGTTCGTTACTAAAAAGCTAACCGCTGATGGCCAAAATTAAGTAAAGTAGCGGTTATAGTCAAGTTCCTATAAATTAGATACAGTATTAGCTTACAGCTACGTTTAGCTCGTCACTACTAGAGCGTGTTTTTTCCAAAATAAAAACACGGCCTAGATTAAGATTTGTTCAATTTATAAAATTGTCACAACCATGTTCTAAGAGGTAAATAATGACACGGATGCATTTGCGCACTGCTATTTTTGGTTCATCACGCCGTATTACGACTGGCATTATGATTGCTGCCTGTGTTGTCAGTACAGGTTGTGCCACCAATTATCTGACCAACAGTACAGAAGGGACTTATGGTGTACCAATGACTGAGCGCACGATTCCGCAGCGTCTGCTCGATCGTAGTATTGAACATACTGCCAAAATCAATGTGTACGGGCTAAAAGAAGACTTGCAGCAAACCAGTCGTATGGGTATCGATAGTTTCAATAGCGAAGTACTGCTCACAGGTGAAGTGCCAACTGAAACGCTCAAAGCAGAAGTAGAAAAAGTCGTTAGCTCTATGCCGGATGTACGCCGTGTCTACAATGAGATGGAGGTGAGTGCGTCAAAAGGGTATAGCTCAACGGTTCATGATGGTTATATCACCTCAAAGCTACTGGCGAAAATAGCCGCCAGCGATGGTGTGAGTGCGTCACAAATTAAAGCCGTTACCAATAATGGTGTGGTCTATATTATGGGCCGTATGACACCTACTCAGCAGAGTCATCTGATTGATATCGCCAATAGTACTGTTGGGGTCACTGAGTTGGTATTGCTGACAACTGTCGTTGACGATAGAGGTGTTAAAATAAATAATGATGACATCATGTATGAGAATAATTTGGCCAATCCTGCAGTAGCGCCAGCTGCCCAAGATACTACTATCAGCACGGCAACGCCTATTGTCATAACAGAAGAAGAGGCCACTACTGCTCAGCCGTCTTCAAGCCCTTATATTGACCTTTATCAGAATCAGTAAGCATCCTTAGTTCGCCAAGCGATAAAGGACGTTAATCACAATAAGCCTAAATAGTGATAACAGTAAAGGCACGAGAAATCCTCAGCCAGTGAGTACTATATCAATAGTAAAACGTAACAGAGTCAGCGCATTAGCCAACGGTACTAATATCAAAAACGTCATTGGTTAATGGATGAACCATTATCGCCGTTAGCCTGTTACTACTGATTGATAAATAAATATAACAGGATACTGGTCATGAAGGATTCACAGGCAAATATACAACCAAATGAAGAAACAAGCGTCATTAGTAATGTAGGACTACATAACAAGCCTGCTCATAAGAAAACACGAACGTTAAGATTTGGTGGTGCGGCAATATTGGCATTGGGCAGTATCGCGCTAGCCACGCAAAACGCACAGGCATTATCACCGCTGGCTATCGTCAATGGCATTACTTCTAGTGGCGGCGTTGGAGTGAGTAAGGATATCTTGTATGGTGATCAGCCTTCACAAGACCTAGATATCTATTATCCAAAACCGCTAGCACAAGCAATGAAATCTCAGAGTGCTATTAATACTAGCTATCCTATGGTGGTATTTGTCCATGGTGGTTCATGGGAGAGCGGCAATAAAGAACAATATGCCTTTGTCGGTCAGAGCTTAGCCAAAGCAGGGTATGTCACCGCAGTGATTAATTACCGTAAAGCACCTGAACACGTCTATCCTGACTATGTCAAAGATGCGGCTCAAGCGATTGCTTGGAGTATTGAAAATGCGACCAGTCTCCATGCTGATCCGTCACGCCTAGCGGTGATGGGGCATTCTGCTGGCGCGTTTAATGCAGTAGCAGCCGTTGCCAACGAAGACTTTTTGGCACCTTATGGTATTAAGCCAACAGATATTGCATCCGTTATTGGGATTGCAGGTCCTTATAGCTATGATTTCCGTAAGTTCAGTAGTGCAACAGCGTTTGGCTCTAACGCCACGCCTGATCAGGTGATGCCAGATCGTCAGATTAAAGGCGCGCAGCCGCCATATTTATTATTAACGGCGGAAAAAGACAAAATTGTACATGTGACTAATACAATCAAAATGACAGAAGCGTTTAAAAAAGCAGGCGTAACCGTTGAAACGGGCGAAATCGAAGGGGCCAGTCACGCAACCAGTATAGGCGCTATGGCACCGCCGCTACGCTGGGTAAATGATGTGCGTGCGCAAGTGTTGACGTACTTGGATAAAACGCTCAAATAGCTTATCACTATGCATGTCTATCACTTTTGACCGTTTAATTGATAGCACTGTCTCAATGCTCAAACATACTTGAGTAAGACAGTACTGTAAGATATGCAAACTCTTGTTATAATGTCATCACTTTAAATCTATACCCTATTCTAAACTTTAAGGCAGACTATTCTATGAGCATGAACGCTGACGATTTGATCGCATTTTTACAGACTCACTTCCCAGACGCTTTTATTCAAGCTGCCAACCAAGGTAATAAGTTTGACGTACGCGTGGTCGATGCCAGCTTTGAAGGCAAGCGCGCGGTTCAACGTCAGCAAGCAGTATATGCGTTAGTCAATGATAAGATTGCGAGTGGCGATATTCACGCACTCAATATCCAAGCGCTGACGCCTGCTGAGTGGAACGCTCAATCAAAAGGCTAATCAAATAGCTGTCTATATGACTAGATATTACTGAATCGGCCATATGCATGGTTGAGCGCTGTAGTTCTGGTTTTCATAATTTTTTATACTCATCGCTAGGTTGTCACCTTTATGGATCAATTTTTAATCACTGGTAGTAGTCGTATCGCAGGGGAAGTCACCATCTCAGGCGCCAAAAATGCCGCTTTGCCGTTACTCGCAGCTATGATATTGGCTGAGACTCCAACGACACTGCATAACGTGCCGTCACTACAAGACGTGCGAACGTTGATTGAATTGATCGGTGGCATGGGTATCAAAATCCAAAAGCAAGATGATACGGTCACTTGCGATACCAAGAGTATCGATAACTTTTATGCCCCGTATGATTTGGTAAAAACCATGCGCGCGTCAATCTTGGTGCTAGGGCCGTTACTTGCACGTTTTGGCGAAGCCGAAGTCTCATTGCCAGGTGGCTGTGCTATTGGTTCACGCCCTGTTGATCAGCATCTAAAAGCGTTTGAAGCGATGGGTGCCGAAATCAGTGTAGAGAATGGCTATGTAAAAGCCCAAGCGCCAAAAGGTGGCAAGCTATTAGGCTGTAATTTCTCATTTGATATGATTACCGTCGGCGGTACTGAAAACGTCATCATGGCAGCAGCATTGGCCAAAGGTACAACCGTCTTAGGCAATTGTGCGTTAGAGCCAGAAGTGGTTGATTTGGCCAATATGTTGGTTGCAATGGGTGCCAAAATAAGCGGTATCGGTACATCAACGATGACCATCGAAGGGGTAGAGCGTCTACACGGCTGTGAATACTCAGTGGTTCCTGACCGTATCGAAACAGGCTCATACCTTGCTGGTGCCTTGATGACACGTGGTGACGTATTGACCAAAAAAACATCCGCTCTATTATTGACGCCAGTGCTAGAGAAGTTCGAAGACATGGGTGCAACTATCACGAGTGGTGATGACTGGATTCGCGCACAAATGAAAGGTCGTCCAAAGGCAGTTGATATCCGTACACAGCCACATCCTGGTTTCCCAACGGATATGCAAGCTCAGCTAATGGCGATTGCTTGCTTAGCTGACGGTACAAGTACTTTTATTGAAAATATCTTCGAAAACCGCTATATGCATGTACCAGAGCTCAATCGTTTGGGCGCGTCTATTCAGGTTGACGGTCACACTGCCGTAGTACGAGGTGTGGAAAACTTTACTGCAGCACCAGTTATGGCAACGGATTTACGTGCTTCTATGTCATTGGTAATGGCGGCTGCAACTGCAGAAGGCGAGAGCTTAATCGACCGTATTTATCATATTGATCGCGGTTATGAGCATGTCGAAGAAAAGCTGCGTAACCTTGGTGTCAATATTCAGCGTGTGAATACCAACGATTAGCATCATCAGATTGATGCTAACTTTTGGGCAAATTACACCATAAATTAAAATCTCCTTACCTTTTTATCATTTTTAATTAGGGGGAGGTATCAACTGTACATGGACATGATGTCATTATGACTGAGACAAGCAAACCTTTACCAGCCAGTGGTTTATTAAACGAAGTAAACGATGCGTTTTCAGGTCTAACCTTAGCGTTGTCAAAAGGCCGTATTCTAGAAGAAACCATGCCACTTTTACGTGCAGCTGGCGTTGACTTACTAGAAGACCCTGAAGCCTCTCGCAAGCTCATTTTTCCGACATCAAACCCAAATGTACGCGTATTAATTTTGCGTGCCAGTGACGTGCCGACCTATGTCGAGCATGGGGCAGCTGATTTTGGGGTGGCAGGTAAAGATGTGCTACTTGAGCATGGTGCCAATCATGTATATGAGCTGCTCGATTTAAAAATTGCTCAGTGCAAGCTAATGACCGCTGGTGTGAAAGATGCGCCGCTACCCAATCGTCGCCTACGCATCGCGACCAAATACGTCAACGTGGCGCGCGCTTATTTTGCCAGTCAAGGTCAGCAAGTCGATGTCATCAAGCTGTATGGCTCGATGGAGCTTGCGCCACTGGTGGGTCTGGGTGATTTGATTGTTGATGTGGTCGATACTGGTAATACGCTACGTGCGAATGGGCTCGAAGCCCGCGACCATATCTGTGATGTCTCATCACGTCTTATCGTTAATCAGGTCAGCTACAAGCGCAAATTCGCCCTGCTAGAACCAATTTTAGACAGCTTTAAAGACAGTATTGCCAATGCCTAATATACCAGTGTTAATCATTGGTAATATAAAGCACGGTTATACAAATTTTTAAACCAGTTTGGCGCTCTATGATAGATACAGCGTGCTAAACTGGTTTTGTTGTCTTGGTTTGTCAAAAAATAAAATATAAGTAAACTCTACAGTAGAAGACAGCGAATAAGCCGTAATTTTATAAAAATTAAGCATACGTTAGTTATGTTTACCTCATTTATTTTTAGCAGTATTTTATGCTCAGATATAGGATTAGGTCATGCGCCAGTTAAGTACCCAAGATACCGATTTTGATAGCCAGTTGACACAATTGCTTGCCTTTGAAACAGTCAATGATGCTGAACTATTACATACCGTCGATAATATCATCGCCCAAGTACGTGCTGATGGTGATAGCGTCGTATTGGCATTGACTCAGCAGTTTGACCAGCATCCAGCAACGTCGATGCAAGAGTTAGAGTTGTCTAAAGAAGCGCTTGCTGAAGCGTTTGCCAATCTTGATGAAAAAGTGAAGACAGCGTTGACCACAGCAGCGACTCGGGTACAGACATTCCATGAGCGCCAAGTACAAGAAACATGGCAGTATGAAGACGAGCTAGGCAACCGATTGGGTCAAAAAGTCACGCCACTTGATCGCGTTGGGATTTATGTGCCTGGTGGTTTAGCTTCTTATCCTTCTTCAGTATTGATGAACGCCATTCCTGCTAAGGTAGCTGGCGTCACTGAAGTTATCATGGTCGTACCAGCGCCTAAAGGCGTGCTCAATCCGTTAGTATTGGCAGCGGCCCATTTGGCCCAAGTCGATCGCGTCTTCACTATTGGTGGCGCTCAAGCAGTAGCAGCTTTAGCTTACGGTACTGAAACGATTCCAGCCGTGGACAAAATTACAGGACCAGGCAATAAATATGTCGCCGCAGCCAAACGAGCGGTATTTGGTCAAGTTGGTATTGATATGATTGCTGGACCTTCAGAAGTATTGGTATATGCAGAAGGCGAAGCACAAGATAGAGCGGACTGGCTAGCGATGGATCTATTGTCTCAAGCTGAGCATGATCGTATTGCACAAGCTATCTTTGTGACGACTAGTGAAGAACAGCTCAACGAAGTAGCACTTGAGATAGAAAAAGCGCTGGCTGAGCTGCCAAAAGCGGACATCGCGCGTGACTCATTGCAGAACCGCGGTGCACTGATTTTGGTAAAAGATCGTAGCGAAGGTATGGCACTTATCAATCGTATCGCCCCTGAGCATTTAGAGTTATCTGTTGATAACCCTGACGCACTGTTAAACGATATTCGTCACGCGGGCGCTATCTTTATGGGTCGTCATACGCCTGAAGCTATTGGAGATTACTGTGCAGGACCAAATCATGTACTGCCAACATCAGGCACTGCTCGCTTTTCTTCGCCGTTAGGTGTTTATGATTTTCAAAAGAAATCCTCCATCATTTATTGCAGTGAATCCGGTAGTAAGCCTTTGGCTGAGACAGCTGATATTTTAGCGCAACGTGAGGACTTAGAAGCCCATGCGCGTTCAGCTCGTTATCGTTATCAGTAATTGATTTTGAATTTTTAGCTTTTACTTTTGATATTTATTTTTAATAGTCTTTGTGGCTAATAGTAGGATAATTTATGAGTGAGTCAAAGATAGATACCAGACTTTGGTCATCTAAAGCACGCAACTTGTCACCTTATGTGCCGGGTGAGCAGCCACAGCACGACAATTTATGCAAACTGAACACCAATGAAAACCCGTTTCCGCCCTCACCAAAAGTAGGGGAGGCAATCGCTAAGATACTCACTCAGCAAGCGCAAGAGCTGCGTTTATATCCGGCACCTGAATCCAACGACCTACGTGCTGCACTGGCACAAGCATATGACCTTGATGTCAGCCAAGTGTTTGTTGGTAATGGCTCAGATGAAGTCTTGGCGCTTATATTTGCCAGTTTTTTCCTAAAAGAGCGTCCGCTTTTATCACCTGATATTGGTTATAGCTTCTATCCTGTATATGCGCAGACGTTTGGTGTAGAGCTTGTACAGATTCCTCTAGAAGAAGACTTTAGCATTGACCCTGATGCTTATCGTCAGCCTTGTAGCGGTATCATCATTGCCAATCCGAATGCGCCAACAGGTTTGCTATTATCACTTGCTGATATTCGTAAACTTGCAAGTGAGCATTCTAATGCGGTCATTGTTATTGATGAAGCGTATATCGATTTTGCTCAGATAGACGAGAGCAATGCAGATGCTCCAGTCTCAGCAGTTAGCCTAATCAATGAATGTGATAACGTCATCGTGACCCAAACCTTTTCAAAATCACGCTCGCTTGCTGGATTGCGCGTTGGTATGGCTTTTGGTAATGCATCGTTGATTGAAGCACTAACACGTATGAAAAATAGCTTTAACAGCTATCCATTGGATAAGTTGGCTCAAGCTGGGGCGACTGCGAGTGTGTTAGACACTGATTACTTTGAGCAAACGCGCCAACAGGTCATCGATTTGCGTACGTCATTGACATCAGAGTTGGCGGCGCTAGGCTATAAAGTATTGCCCTCGCATGCCAACTTTATCTTTGCGCGTCCAAAAGATGGTAATGCAAGTACTGTGGCGAGTACCTTGCGTGATCAAGGGATTATCGTTCGCCATTTTGATAAGCCGCGCATTAACGAGTATTTGCGTATTACTGTTGGTACCTCAGATCAGCATGAGCGTTTGATTAATGCGCTAAAAGAGCTGCATACAGAGACTAGCATGACGGCTGATTAATGGTTTACCTGCTTGTGTAGTAGATGCTATCGATAAGTACTAACAAAGCCTGCTAACGCAATGTTAAGCAGGCTTTTTTTCTTTAGAGACCAGCGCAAAATAGTATTTCAGTCATTTATACTTTTTTCGCCAACACCGCCAGTAGATTACCTACTTTATCTAAGCATTCTTGGTATTCAGCATCACAATCGGATGCGACCGTAATACCGCCACCTGCCCACAGGTTAACGTGTCTTTCTTTATTACAGTCATCATTCGACAAAGCGTTGGCTTGCAAAGTACGAATGAGCACATTCCATTGACCACTACCATCAAAGTTCATATAACCCATAGTGCCACAGTAGGCACCGCGTGGCGTAGACTCCAACTCAGCGATGATCTCAACAGCGCGTTTTTTCGGTGTGCCAGTAATAGAGCCAGCAGGCAGACTACCAAACAATACAGCCAACGGATGAGTATCAGCTTTTAGCTCAGCAGTAATGGTACTCACCATATGATGCACGTTACTAAAGCTCTCAATTGCAAATAACTGTGGTACTTTCACAGTGCCAATTTTGGCGTATTTGCCCAAATCATTACGCAGTAAATCGACAATCATGACATTTTCGGCACGGTCTTTTTCGCTATTGACCAATTGCTGTTTATAGCGCTCATCTTGCTCGTTAGACGTACCTCGCGGCATGGTTCCCTTGATAGGCTTGGTGCGAATAGAGTGTTTGCCAGTATCAACTTCTCTAGTGAATGTAAAAAATAACTCAGGTGAGCAGCTTAACAATTCAAAATGATTGCTATCTGTGTTAAAGCTGCTGCTTCTATTTAGGTAATCACCATCATTGCTATCAACGCTCATATATCCTGCAAAAGGCACTTTTGTATTGCGATATAGCGCAGGCAAATAGTCAATAAGCGAAAAGGCTGATTGAACATCGTTATTTTTATACGCTAAACTGCCAGACCATTTCTGTGTCAGGTTTATCTGATAGCAGTCACCTTGTTCTAGATAGTCTTGTGTACGATTAAATGCTTGTTGATAATTAAGCTTACTCCATCGCGGACTTAAAACTAGGGGAGTGATGTTTGATACATCTTTAAACTGTGGTTGATTGAGATGTTTATCAGACAGTTTTTGATCCAGTTCACCTAGGTAAGAGGTAAGAGTATTTATAAGAATATCGTTTGTCTCATGATCGGTATTCTCAGAAGCATCGTCGTTAGTTAGATGATTCTTTAACGTCCAACCTGTATCAGCATGTGCCGTAGGTGTTAGATAAATATCATAATGCCCTAATGAAGCACACGGCTGTATTGCCAATTCAATTCTATCGGCAGGGCTTAGCTCATAGGCCGCAATATCATAACCAATAAAACCAATCAGACCATGATGATAACAGGGTTTTGTGCTTTTCGGGTTTACGTTATTTGAGCTATTATTATCGGTATCATAAGCTTTGCTGTAAGCAATAAGCTCATTTTGCCATTCTAGATAACTCATATAGGCTGTCATGGTATTTTCGCTATGAGTAAAGCAGTTATCACGGCAGTTTTTAACCACTCTATAAGTATTGACTGAATCTTTAGAAGGTTTTTGATCAGTTGGATAAACCGACCAGCTGACTTTAGGCAGCAAGCCAATTACTGGTCGTCCATCGTTATTTAACCAAGCCAATTGCCAATTTGCTGCATCATCTTGGTTAAGTAAATGGCGTCTTAGCTGTGGCATTAATTCAGCCGCTGACAAATCACCAAAACGCCAGCTAGGTTTGCTAGCTGGCGATGGCGCAGAATCTGTCTGCTCAGTTGTATTGTGATTTGATACAAGCATGGGTTAAGCGTCAAACTTTTTGATAATTAGCGTAGCGTTAGTACCACCAAAGCCAAAGCTATTACTCATCAAGGTTTCAAGATTTGCTTCACGCATTTCGGTGACAATATCGAAACCTTCAGCAGCAGGGTCCAAGTTATCAACATTGATACTTGGAGCGATAAAGCCGTCCTGTAGCATCAGTAGACAATAAATCAGCTCTTGTGCACCAACAGCACCCAAGCTATGACCTGTCATTGATTTGGTTGAGCTGATAGCAGGTACTTTACTGATGTCATTATCAAATACTTTAGCAATCGCTTTAAGCTCAGTAATATCGCCTAACGGTGTACTAGTACCATGGCTGTTGATGTAATCGACACTTTCTAGACCCGCTTCGGCCAAGGCTTGTTGCATACAGCGAACTGCACCTTCACCGCTTGGCGCAACCATTTCTGCACCATCAGAGCTGGCACCATAGCCAACGATTTCAGCCAAAATATTAGCGCCGCGTGCTTGAGCATGCTCCAGACTCTCTACAACCACCATCGCGCCACCAGCAGCAATCACAAAACCGTCACGGTCTTTGTCATAGGCTCTTGAGGCAAGTTTTGGTGTGTCGTTATACTGAGTACTAACTGCGCCCATGGCATCAAACATACAAGACTGTGTCCAATGCTCAGCTTCACTACCACCAGCCAATATCACATCGGCTTTACCCAATTGGATAAGCTCAGCAGCATGACCGATACAGTGTGTCGAAGTCGCACAAGCAGAGGCGAGCGAGTAGGAGACGCCTTGGATTTTGAGGCCGGTTGCTAAAGCAGCTGATACCGAGCTGCCCATTGTCTTTGGTACTGCCATTGCGCCGACACCGCGTAGACCTTTTTCGCGCATAGCGTCGATAGCATTGACGATGTTTTCTGTTGATGCGCCGCCCGAACTTGCCACCACACCCACTCGTGGGTTGTTATTGATGGTATCAAGCGATAGTCCTGAGTGCTCAATCGCATTTAGCGCACTAACATAAGCATAGAGACTGGCGTCACTAAAGAACCGTTTCAGCTTACGATCGATACCACTGGTATCAAGTTCTGATTGATTGATGCTACCGCTCACGTGTGATTTAAACTCGTGCTCAGCATAAGAATCATTAAATGTGATGCCAGATTGACCTTCTTTGAGGGCAGTGGTGACAGTGTCTAAATCATGTCCGATACAAGAGACAATCCCTGCTCCAGTAATAACTACGCGACGCATATTCTATTCCTTATGAGTAACAATCCTTGAGAATTGCTTTCAATAATCGTTTTTAAATATTGGTACTATTAACCAAATATTGGTTATATCAATCAATGTTAAGTGCCGTCGTACTTTATCGCCATTATATAAACCATAGAAAAATCGATGATCTATAAATGGTAATCTGTAAATAAAGTACAAGTGTACTGTGAATTATGGCACATGATAACGTATCAAGCTTTCGAAATCTTTGCGCAAGTGCAAAATAACGACAAAATAACGCTTATGATTCAATACTGAATGAAAAAATGAGAAGTAAGCCTAGCTACTGGCTATGGACAGAATTATACTTTAGATACAAAATTTGTGATTCTAATAACATTGTTCGCACTGACACCAGTTACGATAACTGGCTAAAATAATAGACTCATTATTACTAATAATTAAATATCATATTAAAATACAATTATATTAAAAAACCAACTCATCATATTAAGGACATCACGATGGCAAAGCGTAGTACTCTTTCTAAAAGCATCAATACCATTGGCTCTTTTACTCGAAACAATCTAGAGCGTGTAGGGGCTATGATTGATAGCGTAAACGCTAAAACGGGCAAACCGCGTCAATATAAAGCTGTAGACCTAGGCGATGAAGACTACCAACAAGACTTGTTTCGTGAGCAAACGTTGAAGGCGACGCAGCAACTTTTAGGACCACGTTTTGCTACTTATGGTAAATATGCCAAGAAAGTCGTGCCGAATAGCTTTTTTCAATCGACAGTTGATGGTGCATTTGCCCAAGTGGCCAACCTCGCTGCCAACTGGAGTCAACTAGACTTACCTAATGAACATCGCTTTGCCAATATTGCTACTTTAGATGACGAAGAGCGTTATGCGTTAGCTACTGATATCGCTAATCAAAACCGCGCGCTTGCAATGATGGGTGGTTTGACAGGTTTGGCAGGTCTACCAGGTTTGCTCGCTGATACATTATGGCTATTACTGGTTTCATTACGTACGGTTTATCAGATTGCTGCTGTATATAATAAGCCGCTGACAGGTAAGCAAGGCGTCAAGATGGCGTACGAACTACTATCAAACGCTGACTTGAGCAAAATGCAAGAAAAACAAGCGCTACTAGCTGGTCTAGGTATTGGCAAAGGTTTGCTTGATAATGCTCAGAGCAACGGACTACATAGTGAACTTAAAAATCTCGGTCTGAAAAATAAAAATGTAAATTTCTATGCTGAGCAAATAGACAAAGTCGCCAGTCAAGTAGGTATTGATTTAGATCAGATTAATTTATCATGGGTTCGTCGTTTTATTCCTGTCACCGCAGTAGCGATCGGCATGCACTATAACAGTCAATTGATTGACGAAGTTATTGGCGTTGCTCAAGCGACCTTTGCACCAGAAGCAAAATTGGCTAATCGTGCTATTACTGATGACAGCAGTAGTGAGGCTAAAGTAGAAAAGGCTAGTACTGATGAGGCGAAACAAGACACAGAGCGCAAAGAAGAAAGCACTGATTCAGAAAAAGTCATTGATAAAGAAAAAACTAGTAAAGAAGAAACTAGCAGTAAAAAAGAGTCAGACAAGCAAACGTCTGATAAAAAAGCCAAGTAATAAACATATTATTTGCTAGTTAGGTTACAGCTTTATAAGCGCAATGGTATTTATCTTAGTTTGATTGAGCAACACGACTTGAAAATTAGGATAAATACCACCACTTAGTTACTATCAAGTACCATTTCAATGTTAAACATCTTTTCTTAATGATGCTTGAGCTCGCTTTGTTTACTTTATTTCTTACGCTATTTTTCGGCGAAAAAACGATAAAGTGATACAATGAGAGGCTGAATGCATATCTATCAAATGTTGTAAAGCGAAACCATTCATAAGTGGTTGAAATAGCAGCAACAACTCTTTATAATACACTGTCCTAAAAATGGGTGCTCCGAAATCTGCAATTATTGTCAGATAGATGGTGCATTGGCCCATTTTTTTGTTTTATACCAAACGGGAGAAGGATGCCTTATGGCAACAACTAACCAATTGATTCGTAAAGGTCGCAAAACCATCAAGGAAAAGTCAAAAGTTCCTGCGTTGGAAGCGTGCCCACAGCGTCGCGGTGTATGTACTCGTGTATATACTACCACGCCAAAAAAACCTAACTCTGCCATGCGTAAAGTATGTCGTGTACGTTTGACTTCAGGCTATGAAGTATCAAGCTACATCGGCGGCGAAGGTCATAACCTACAAGAGCACAGTGTTGTTCTAATCCGTGGTGGTCGTGTAAAAGATCTACCGGGTGTACGTTATCACACTGTTCGCGGTGCATTAGATTGCGCAGGCGTTAAAGACCGTAAGCAAGGTCGCTCTAAGTACGGTGCTAAGAAGCCTAAAGTTTAATAACTAAACGTTATTAGATAAGCTTTTTGCACTACCCAATAACTGTGCATGGGTTTGGTGTCAGTAGTAATATCGCTTTTATATAAATATATATCTGTGATTTGCTATTAAAACATACCACCATGCAGTAAGGCTAACTGATAACTCACTGCTATATCCTAATGATAAGTAGTCGATGTTGTGAATGTTAGACACTCCTGAAGATAAGGAAATTTATTATGCCAAGACGTCGCGTCGTTGCTGCCCGTGAGATCCTACCGGATCCTAAGTTTGGTAGCCAAACTGTTGCAAAATTCATCAACCATGTAATGAGTGATGGTAAAAAATCTACTGCTGAGCGTATCGTTTACGGTGCACTTGAGACAGTAAGTGAGAAGCGTAAAGTTGAAGATCCAGTATCTTTCTTCGAAGAAGTGCTAGAAAATGTACGCCCAATGGTAGAAGTAAAAGCTCGCCGCGTTGGCGGTGCAACCTATCAAGTACCAATGGAAGTACGCCCCTCCCGTCGTACTGCATTGGCTATGCGTTGGTTAGCTGAAGCTGCTGCTAAGCGTTCTGAAAAATCAATGGCTTTGCGTTTAGCTGGCGAATTGAATGATGCTGCTGATGGCAAAGGCGCTGCTATGAAAAAGCGTGACGAAGTTCACCGCATGGCAGATGCTAACAAAGCATTCTCTCATTACCGTTTCTAAGCTACTTTTTAATAGTAGCTTGAGATTAGAGGCTCATGCCATCTAATCTTACATTGTTGTTTATTCTATTGATTGCCGCCATCATCATTCGGTCATATATAAATGTTATTTATTGATGACTGAGGTGGCGGACATCTATCCAGATGTCTCTCTTAACAAATACAGTTTTTGCTGGAGAGCATCCCAAATTTGATGCCGCACTATTCTTAGTATTTGCTCTTTTTTTGTCCGTATTAGGCTCAATAATCAGTAAGTAATATTACGAAGCTGAACGCTTTGTCATAGAGTATGAGGTAGAGACACAATACATTATTATATACACGACTTTTCCTAGGAAAACACTATGGCTCGTAAAACTCCCCTAAAACGCTATCGCAATATTGGTATCTCAGCGCACATCGATGCTGGTAAGACAACCACTACAGAGCGTGTTTTATTCTATACCGGTGTTAGCCACAAAATTGGCGAAGTACATGATGGCGCAGCCACTATGGACTGGATGGAGCAAGAACAAGAGCGTGGTATTACTATTACCTCAGCGGCAACAACTTGTTTTTGGTCAGGTATGGCTAAACAGTTTGACGAACACCGTATCAACATCATCGATACCCCAGGTCACGTTGACTTCACGATCGAAGTTGAACGTTCTATGCGTGTACTTGATGGCGCTTGCATGGTTTACTGTGCAGTAGGCGGCGTTCAGCCACAGTCTGAGACCGTATGGCGTCAGGCGAACAAATATAAAGTACCACGTCTTGCATTTGTAAACAAAATGGATCGTGTTGGTGCTGATTTCTATCGTGTTATCGAACAGATCAAAACTCGCTTAGGCGGTAACCCTGTACCATTGGTTATCCCAATTGGTAAAGAAGATGACTTCGAAGGCGTTGTTGATCTAGTGACCATGAAAGCTATCTATTGGGACGAAGCGTCTCAAGGTATGCAGTATGATGAGCGCGAAATCCCAACTGAACTACAAGAAAAAGCAGCAGAATACCGCGAGCATCTTGTAGAAAACGCTGCTGAAGCAAACGAAGAGTTGATGAACGAATACCTAGAAAACGGTGAATTGACTGTAGAACAAATTCACGGTGCTATTCGTCAGTTAACCATCGATAACGAAATCATCCCGCTTCTTTGTGGTACTGCCTTTAAGAACAAAGGTGTACAGAAGATGCTAGATGCCGTTATTCAGTATCTACCTGCACCAATCGACGTACCTGCTATTAAAGGTATTCTTGATGACAAAGACGAAAGCGAAGGCAGCCGTGAAGCATCAGATGAAGCACCTTTCTCAGCACTAGCGTTCAAAATCATGAATGACAAATTCGTTGGTAACTTAACCTTCGTACGTGTTTATTCTGGTGTAATGAAGCAGGGTAGCAGTGTTTATAACCCAGTTAAGATGAAGCGTGAGCGTGTTGGCCGTATCGTACAGATGATGGCAAACTCTCAAGAAGAGCTTGCAGAGATTCGTACTGGTGATATCGCAGCTCTAGTCGGCATGAAAGATGTGACTACTGGTGATACGCTATGTGATGAAGACAACGTGATCACTCTTGAGCGTATGGAATTCCCAGATCCAGTTATCTCTCTAGCTGTTGAGCCAAAGACCAAAGCTGACCAAGAAAAAATGTCAATCGCTCTTGGCCGTTTGGCAAAAGAAGATCCATCGTTCCGTGTACACACTGACGAAGAATCTGGTCAGACAATCATCAGTGGTATGGGTGAGCTACATCTAGAGATTCTTGTTGACCGTATGAAGCGTGAATTCAACGTTGAAGCAAACATCGGTGCACCTCAGGTTGCTTATCGTGAGACGATTCGTAACACTGTTGAACAAGAAGGCAAATTCGTACGTCAAACAGGTGGTCGTGGTAAGTTTGGTCACGTTTGGTTACGTCTTGAGCCACTTGATCCAGCTGGCGACACTGAATATGAATTCGCTGAAGAAGTTGTTGGTGGTACTGTACCAAAAGAATTCCACGGTGCTGTTGATAAAGGTATCCAAGAGCGCATGAAAAACGGCGTACTTGCAGGCTACCCAGTAGTTGGCGTAAAAGCGACCTTGTATGATGGCTCTTATCATGACGTTGACTCTGATGAATTGTCATTTAAGATGGCTGGTTCTATGGCCTTCAGAAAAGGTTTCTTAGCAGCTGATCCAGCGCTACTTGAGCCAGTAATGAAAGTAGAAGTTGAAACACCTGAAGACTACATGGGCGACATCATGGGCGATCTTAACCGTCGTCGTGGTTTGGTACAGGGTATGGAAGATCTACCTGGCGGTACTAAACAGATTCGTGCTGAAGTACCATTAGCGGAAATGTTTGGTTATGCCACTCAAATGCGCTCTATGTCACAAGGCCGTGCAACTTACTCAATGGAATTCCAAAAGTACGCTGAAATTCCAAAATCAGTTGCTGCTGAAATCATCTCTAAGTTCAACTCTAAAGATGATGACGAGTAAATAAAACTTACTGAAAGTGACAATATAGAGTAAGTCTGTGTATTGTCACTAAAGAATACGCCAATAACTTGTTAAAAGACTTGTTATTGGCCGCGATTTTCTTATAATATCTGCACATTAGTATGTGCAACCTTTTAACAATTATCTTAATGTGGTCAAAATCGTCTTAATAATCATATTTATATGAGTTAAGTCTTGAACC
>NZ_PJBU01000102.1:0-48158 GCF_002863645.1 Psychrobacter sp. MES7-P7E
ATAAGGTAGCAGTAAGATATGGGGATTAAGCGTCAGGCATGGACAGATGATAAAAATAGTCGTGCAACTGAAACAACATCTGGGCTAAACCGTCGGCAGTTTCTACGTCGAATCGGTGTGAGTGCAGGCACAGCGGTATTAGCGAGCCAAGGTATTTCTCAAGCGCTGGCAGCCAGTCACATCGAGTCTGGCAATAACTCGCAACTGACCAAGGATGATCTGCCAACTTCGTTATTGGATAATCGCTCATTAGCACAAACGTCACAGGAATCACTGACGCAGGCAGGTTGTATCACGCCCACGATTGAGACGCGACTTTTTGCTAGCTCTAACGTTGGTGGTAGTGATGAGCGTAATCAGTTGGCATTAGATCGTGTGGCTTGTGCTGGGTTTAAAGTAGAGAATCCTGCTATTACCAATCGTCAGTATTTACGCTTTGCGGGAACGGACTCACAGCGTGCTAGCGATTTTCAAAATCTTGCCACTGGAGCAATAGCCACGCCCAAGCTTCTGTTAGGTGTGCGCGGTGGTTACGGTGCCATGCGTATATTGTCTATGGTGGACTGGGCGACGCTAGGACGGGTTATGAAGGAGCGCGGCACGATACTCGCAGGCTTTAGTGATGTGACAGCTATCCAATGTGCGCTATTGGCAAAAGGGTCAATGAGCTCGCTTGCCGCACCGATGCTCTATAGTGAGTTTGGCAAAACTGCGCCTGATAAAGTCAGCTGTCAGCAGTTTGTTGAAGTGCTGACCAATCCCAATCTAACTATCAGTATACAAGATGCTTCGTTAACCAGTCAGCAGCTACCTGCCATACTGACAAAGGGTGAGCCAAAACTGTTAACTGGTACGATTTGGGGTGGTAACTTAAGTGTCGTATCAGCGATGGCAGGTAGTGAGTATTTACCGCGTATCGATGGCGGTATTGTGTTTTTAGAAGATGTCGGCGAGCAGGCGTATCGTATTGAGCGCATGTTATATGACTTATATCTCGCAGGCGTCTTTAAAAATCAGCAAGCGATTGTATTTGGAGCATTGTCTGGTACGGGCGAGGACAGCTATGACAAACGTTATGATGTCGCCACAGTCATTCGTCAGCTGCATGAATTGACAGGATTGCCGATATATAGTGGTATGCCTTTTGGTCATATCGGCAAAAAATACAGTTTTCCGCTAGGAGTAACTTGCCAGATGAGTCCTGATGTAAATGGTGGCTATCAGTTGGTATTTACCGACTACCCAACCATTAAGGCTGATGCCATCCAAGTGGAAGGCTTGTGGCAGACTGCTTAAACGCTAATCACTGTCCTTTTTAAATAGCCAACCGCGAAAACTTATCTTGATACTCTTTTGGTGTCAGCTCTGTCGCACGTTTAAATAGACGCGTGAATGAAGAGATATCATCATAACCTACTTGATCGGCAAGCGATTTTATTGATACATCGCCTAATTCAAGTAAGCGTTTGGCTTGTTCAATTCTGACGGCCTGAATATATTCAATCGGTCGCATTGCTACGCAGGACTGAAAGCGCCTGTTTAAAGTGCGCGGGGTAATATTTACCATAGCGGCTAAACTACTGACCTGCAAAGAATGTTGAAAGTTCTCTTCGATATATTCTTGGACTTGTTTAATCAAATGGTCGGAATGCGGCTTGTGCAGGGTCACATTGGTATAGCTGTTTTGACTACCTCTTTTGCTATCAATAATTTGGGTTTTTGCCACTTGCGTAGAGATCTCACGTCCGCAGTAGCGCTCAATCAATAATAGCCCTAAATCATAAAAGGCGCTGCCGCCAGCTGCACAAAATATATTGCCCGACTGGTTTGTCGACTCGCTTCTTGAATGGGTCACAAACTGATTCTCTTGTAGGTCCACTAATGGAAAATCTGCCTTAAATTTATTGGCATAGCCCCAGTGTGTGGTGGCTATCTTATGATCTAACAATCCTGCCTTTGCCAAAAAAAATGCTCCGCTACAATTGCTTGCTATATCAGCCTTGGTATTCGCAAGCCGTACTAAATGTGGCAGCAGCTCACTATTTTGCTTTAATACCTTATCAATAGAATCGCCAATAGTGGGCACAAGCAATAAATCGCACTCTGTTACGTCTCGAATATCACAGTGGGCTTGCATGATTAACCGATTGCTACACCTGATATCGCCACCACCTAAGCTTGCAATCTGTACATTAAATCGTGGCTCTACAGACTCATTCGAGAAGCGCTGCCAGCTGACCCCCGTGAATGAAAACAAGTCCAATGCGCCAGATAGTACACTACCGAGCACACCATCGAAGCCAAGAATAATCATTTTAAAAGGTTTGAAATAGGGCATAAGTCACTCGTTTCCTTTGCTGTGCTTACCAAAATAGCCATTATTTGGCTGATTTTAACCGGTTAGACACTCTGTTTATGTCTTGTTTGACCATAATTATGTCATAAATGACAATACGGACAGGTATCAAATTAGACTAATATCAATTGATAACCACATTTAATTAGTTAATGAGAATACTATGGCCGCAGATACCCTCCTAAACGATTTCGAATTACCTTTCCAGTTGTATGATGTACTAGGCACAGAATCACTCACCGAGCACGCAAAGTTCTCAGAACATAGCCGTGAGACATTTGATGCTGTGCTAGAGACGGCAAACAAGATTGCGACAGATTTATTTTTACCGCACAACCATATCGCAGATAAGAACGAGCCGCAGTTCGATGGTAAAAAAGTCAGCATGATAAACGATGTAAAAGTCGCTTTTGATGCGTTCCGTGATTCTGGCTTTATCGCAGGTCGTTATAGCTTCGAAGACGGCGGCATGCAGTTACCTGAGACAGTGATGACAGCTGTGGCAGGCTACTTTATGGCAGCCAATCCATCAACGACTGCCTATCCATTTCTGACCACTGCGGCAATCAACGTCATCTCGCATTTTGCTAGTGATGATATCAAAGCAGCCTTTATGCCGCGTATGCTGACAGGTGAATTCACCGGCACCATGGCATTGACTGAGCCGCATGCAGGTTCGTCGCTTGCCGATATCAAAACCATCGCTGTAAAACAGGATGATGGCTCGTACCGCGTTAAAGGCAGCAAGATTTATATCTCAGCAGGTGATCATGAGTTGTCTGACAATATCGTGCATTTGGTATTGGCCAAAGTGCCAGGTGGTCCAGGCGGCGTCAAAGGTATCTCTTTATTTGCCGTGCCTAAGTATCGCTTGAACGATGACTTGTCTGTTGGCGAGCGCAACGATGTACATCTGACTGGACTGATTCATAAGCTTGGTTATAGAGGTGCAACTTCTACGGCATTGAGCTTCGGTGATGAAGGTGATTGTCATGGTTATTTAATTGGCGAAGAGCATTTTGGCTTGCGTTATATGTTCAAAATGATGAATGAGGCACGTATCGCTGTCGGTTTTGGCGCTTCTATGATTGGTTATCGTGGCTATCAGTATTCGCTAGATTATGCCAAAAACCGTACACAAGGTCGCATTGCGCCAAACAATAAGCCTGAAGACGATGCAACGGCCATTATTCAGCATGGTGATGTAAAGCGAATGCTATTGGCACAAAAAGCTTACTCTGAAGGCGGCATCTCATTGTGCTTATATGGCTCAAACCTAATTGACCGTATCAATACCTGTGAAGACGAAACGCTAAAAAATGAGCTAACCGAACTATTAGATTTGCTAACGCCAGTGCTAAAAGCATGGCCATCTGAGTATGGTCCAAAAGCCAATGATTTGGGTATTCAAGTATTGGGCGGCGCAGGCTATACGCGCGAATATCAAGCTGAGCAGTTTTGGCGTGACAATCGTCTAAATCCTATCCATGAAGGCACAAATGGTGTGCAGGCGCTAGATTTGTCATTCCGCAAGTTATGGCAAAAAGGTGGGTTAGGCATTCAAATCCTAAAACGTGAAATTACACAAGATTTGGAAAGCATCACTACGCCTGAGAGTGCGCAACTTGCAGGCAAGCTGATGCCTTATATGGGTCAGTTGCATGAAGTGCTCGTGCATTTGGGCAAAGTGTTGCAGACAGAAGAAGCGCTGACATTGACTGGTAATGCTCAAGCACTAATGAATATTTTTGCCTCAATTGTACTGAGCTGGATTTGGATTCGCCAAGCCAGTAAAGCTGAGCAGCTACTAAGTACGACGCAAGATGTCGAGCAGCAAAACTTCTACAAAGGCAAGATACAAGCGGCCAAATACTTCATCGATTGGGAACTACCATTAGTTAAACGCGACATCGAATTATTAACCAACACCAACTCGGTTTGCACTGATATGCAAGCGGACTGGTTCTAAGGACAACTCTAAGGAAAGAGACATGACAACGATAAACAAACAATGGCGCCTAAAAGCAAGACCAGTAGGCGAGCCAAGCGCTGAAACTTGGAATTATACCGAGACAGAAATACCGACGATTACCGATGGTCAGCTGCTGATTAAGGTTGAATACATCTCTATCGATCCGGCGATGCGTGGTTGGTTGAACGATGCCAAATCTTATATCGCGCCAGTACAAATTGGTGAAGTTATGCGCGCCGGTACTGTGGGTGAAGTGATTGAAAGTAAGCATGAAAAATTTGCAGTAGGTGACTATGTCGCAGGTCACGACGGCGTACAGTCGTATGCGGTCAGTGATGGCACAGGTCTACATAAAGTTGATCCAAGTCTAGCGCCGCTGTCTTACTACTTAGGCGTACTCGGTATGCCGGGTATGACAGGGTATTTTGGTCTGCTAAAAACGGGTCAGCCAAAAGCAGGCGAGACGGTAGTGGTATCAGGAGCTGCTGGTGCCGTTGGTAGCTTGGTCGGTCAAATTGCTAAAATTAAAGGTTGCCGTGTCGTTGGTATTGCAGGCGGTGCTGAGAAATGCAAGTTCTTGGTCGATGAGCTTGGGTTTGATGCGACGATTGATTACAAAAACGAAGATGTGAAAAAAGCCCTAAAGAAAACCTGTCCAGACGGCGTCGATGTGTACTTTGACAACGTAGGCGGTGATATCTTAAATGACGTGCTTACCCAGATTAATCTACATGCGCGTATCGTTATTTGCGGGGCTATCAGCCAATATAACAACACCACAGCAGTAAAAGGCCCATCGAACTATTTATCATTATTGGTCAATCGTGCTCGCATGGAAGGCATCGTGGTGTTCGATAATATCAAAGAATACCCAATCGCAATGAAAGAGATTGCTGGCTGGATTCAGTCAGGTGATATGAAAGTAAAAGACCATATCGTTGAAGGTATCGAGACGTTCCCTGATACTTTGATGATGCTCTTTAATGGTGAAAATTTTGGCAAACTAGTACTTAAGGTAGAGGGATAGATCATGACACTGAATACAAATGGAATTGCATCAGATGTAGCTGGCAAACGAATTTTGATCACGGGCGGTGCATCAGGCATCGGTGCAGCAAGTGCGTTGTTGCTAGCCAGTCGCGGCGCAAAAGTCGTCATTGGTGATATGGCAGAAGAGATGGGTGAAGCGGTTGCCAAGCAAGGCCAAGATGCTGGCAACAGTATCGTCTTTAAAAAAGTAGACGTGACCAGTGGTGATGAAGTGCGTGCGTTGTTTGACTTTGCAGTAGAAACGCTTGGTGGCCTAGATGTTGTGGTGAATAACGCTGGTATCGACCACAAGCCTTCACCAATGCATGAGCTAAGCGATGATGATTTTGATCGTAATATCGCCGTGAATTTAAAAGGTGTGTGGCACTGTATGCGTGCTGCGGTCAATTGTATGCTGCCTAATGGCGGTGGTCATGTGATCAACGTCGCATCTATTGCTGGTCTGCGTTCAGCACCTATGATTTCAGCCTACAGTGCGGCTAAACATGGCGTTATGGGTCTGACCAAATCTGCTGCCCATGAGTATGCTCGTGCCAATATCCGTTTTAACGCGGTATGCCCAAGCTTCATTGATACGCCAATGGTACGCAATACCATGGCAACGATGGATGAACGTACGCAGCAAGCAACGATTAAGGCTAGTCCACTGCGCCGCCTAGGAAACGTCAGTGAAATCTCTAGTGCGATTGCGTGGCTTGCCAGCGATGAAAGCAGCTTTATGAATGGTCATGCCTTCACCTTAGATGGTGGTATGCTAGCGTAACTGTGATCGTTGAGCGCTCTTTGTTTAGTTCATTAGTGCTCGATAATCGCTGTTAGTTATGACAGCGATTATCTGCGTTTAGCAACATAGTGACAGCGTTCAAGAATGAATGTTTGAGAATATAAAGTTTATAAAAATATAAGGAATAATGATGAAAGATTTATTTGATTTAACCGGTAAGGTTGCTCTAGTAACTGGTGCTAGCCGTGGTATTGGTGAGTCTATTGCTCGTTTATTGGCATCAAGAGGCGCACATGTGATTGTCTCAAGCCGCAAAATCGATGCTTGCCAAGCAGTCGCTGATAGCATCAAAGCTGACGGTCATAAGGCCAGTGCTTTTGCTTGTCATGTAGGAGATATGGAACAAATTGACGCAATTTTTGAGCATATCAAAAGTGAATTTGGTCAAATCGATATCTTGGTCAATAACGCAGCAGCCAACCCTTACTATGGCCATATCTTAGATACAGATTTAGCCGCTTTTGATAAAACGGTTGAAGTTAATATCCGTGGTTACTTCTTTATGTCGACGGCTGCTGGCAAAATGATGAAAGAGCAGGGTGGCGGTGTCATCTTGAATACCGCATCGGTCAATGGCTTAGTAGCAGGCGATAAGCAAGGTATCTACTCAATTACTAAAGCGGCAGTCATCAGCATGACCAAAGCATTTGCTAAAGAATGTGGTCCACTTAATATCCGTGTTAATGCTCTATTGCCAGGTTTGACGGATACTAAGTTTGCCTCTGCATTGACTACTAACGATAAAGTCTTAAAAATGGCGCTACACTCGATTCCGCTAGGACGTGTGGCTGAGCCTGATGAAATGGCTGGTACCGTATTGTATCTAGTATCTGATGCCTCAAGTTATACGACAGGCGCGACTATCGTTGTCGATGGTGGTATGCTGGCTTAATTAGACAATCTATAAGACATAGGTTAGATAAGAAAGTAATTGTTTAAAACTGCATGAGATTCAAGAACCGCATGAGATAAATTTTCATGCGGTTTTTTTGATTTGGTTTTGCACTATCGAATAAACTGCTAATTTTAAATGAGTTCAGCTGTATAGTGGCATAATAAATATGCTAATAGCTACTTGGACGATATAGGAGTTAAGCATGGATTCAGTTATCAAAAATAGAATAAAAACGATTTCTCAAAATACAACATGGCTGTTTGTGCCAGCGACTCGCATTGATAGAGTAGCGAAAGCATTTGCTAGTGGTGCAGATGCGGTTATTGTCGATTTAGAGGATGCTGTTGCGCCAGAAGATAAAGCGTCCGCACGCGAAGCATTACAGCAATATCACGACAGTGCAGGTTATCAGCCGATTTGGCTACGTATTAATAAGGCTGGTAGCGAAGAATTCTTTAAAGACATAGTGCTCTGTCAGAAAACGCCTAATTTGGCTGGCGTGTTATTGGCCAAAGCTGAGCAAGTAGATGATATAGAAAGCGTACATCAGCTTACCAATTTACCTGTGATTGCATTGATTGAGAGTGCGATGGGGTTGTATCAAATCGATAGTATAGCAAAAGCAGTCGGCTTGGCTGCGTTTAGTTATGGGTTTTTAGATCTGTGCAACGATTTGCAAGTACAAGTAGGAACACCTGCTGCTGATATCATTGCCAATCAAATCCGCTATCAACTAATCCTGACGTCAAAATTGCACCAATTATCGCCGCCCATCGATACTATTTATCCTGATTTCAATAATGAAGTTGGGCTGAATGACCGAGTACAGCTATGGTCACAAATGGGCATGTCAGGAATGCTGTGTATTCATCCCAAACAAGTGGCAGTTGTCCAACAAGCATTGCAACCAACAAATGAGACTTTGTTATTTGCACAGCGTGTGGTCGAGGAGTACGAGCGGAGCGGCCAGGCAGTATTTAAAGTAGATGGAGAGATGGTCGATGCTCCAGTGATTGAACGTTGTCGTCAACTGTTGGCAAAGTAGCAGACCAATCCATATTTAGTTAAATATAGGCAGTCGGTTCAATATAATTCAGATACTAGGGCGTGTCCTCAATTCAATCTATAGTTATCTAAATGGGTTAAAAATGGCTAAATCTTGCCAAATGGCGTCAAATAGCTGACTAATATCTCGATATTATCTGCGCTATTTTCCTTGTTTGACTGCGATTTATCTCATTTTTATCACCATTTTTAAAATGAGGACACGCCCTAGAAAGCCAAGTGAAAGTATTACAAGCAGTATACTAAGCGAGACTGACACCGTACCTAATTTATAGAGGGTTGACTATATAATGCTTTATCACAAACCATATCCATTCACATTCGATAAAAGCAAACTATGATTTTCATTAACAACAATATTAGCCTCAACGATAATGAGATAGAGATCAGCGCCATACGAGCGCAAGGCGCAGGTGGGCAGAATGTCAACAAAGTATCTTCTGCCATTCACCTGCGTTTTGATATTAACAACTCAAGTCTGAGTGATGAATACAAGCAGCGATTGCTAAATAGCAAAGATAGCCGAATAACAAAGGAAGGCGTGCTAATTATCAAGGCGCAGCAGTTTCGAACCCAAGAGCGCAATAAAATAGATGCGCTTGAGCGTTTGCAAGGCTTTATCACCAAAGCCACTTACGTCAATAAAACCAGAAAGCCCACCAAACCAAGCAGAAATGCCAAACGTAAACGGGTAGATAAAAAGACCCAGCGCGGTAAGACAAAGGCTTTGCGCGGTAAAGTAGATTTTTAGAGAGTTTGTGATAGTAGGTTTTGTCGTTGAAAGGTTTTACGAGAGGAAAGGTTAGAGAACAAAAACCGTAGTAGGTTATGGCAACTTTTGAATTTAGAATGGTATAGGCGATTAACTATCACCTATACCATTATTCTGTATTAACGACTTATTTAGAATGCACCATTAAGTCCAATGAATAGGCTGGTTGAGTCGTCGTCATTACCTTGTGAATGTGTGACACCAGCGTTGGCATTCAATAGGCCAAAGCTTCTAGATAGGCCAAGTGTCATAGCAACGTTATCATCATCAGTTTCGACCATAGGCGTTTCAAAGCTGATATTTGGTAGAGTATTCAAACGTGCGGTTACCGCTTCGCGATTGTCACTTAGCTGCTTTTGGTAATGAATGTCACCAAATAAGTTGAGGTTGTTCATCAAGCTATGATTAGCCTTAAGACCAAGCTTGCCATATGTCGTAGAGTATTTCTGCTCATCGAACTGCATGGCAATGCCAGACAGCTCTTTTTCTTTGAGTCCGTCAATTTTTACGCGGCTCGCTGTTGCACCGATATAAGGCGTGACGGCAATATTGCTCACTTGCATCGGATAGCCTGCCTGCAAGTTGGCATAAAAGCGTTTGCCATCAGCATTTGACTTAAACTGTTGTTGGTTACTACCAAGTGTGACAGCACGTGTGACATCGACATCCATGTTGCCAAATCCTGCAGCACCATTAATCTGTAAACCGCCAAACTTGTTGCTATGATAGACACCAAAACCAACTTCTCCCAGATCAATATCACTCAAACCTGTGCCAACGTCTGAGTTTTCAAAGTCTTTTTGGGTGATATTGCCATACAAGCCTGTCACTGCATTTGCTGAGTTAGGATGAGCAAAATCTACACCCAGCAATACTTGAGTATTATTATCACCATCAAACCCTGCAATTTCTTGATTAGCCACTTCACCGATGGCCCATAGTGTACGGGCAGGTTTTTGCTCACTGCTTTGAATTTGGTTGACGTGTGACTGTAAGCGCTCATTGGTTGCAAGTCCCGTTGTCGTTGCAATATGTGGCAGTACACCGATTAAGCTAGGCGCTGTGACTACAGCATTTGCATAGTCAGCAATCAGTTGATGGGTAGCGCCTGTTGGATGTATGCCATCAGCGAAAAAGTAGGTTTCGTTGGCATTTGCTTCTACAAGAGTATCAGGTCCACAAGTTAGAGAGCTATTGTTGTCACCGCAAGCTTCATCGGTGACATTAGTGAAACCATACTGAGCAGGCGACGCAATGATCTCCTGAGTTAAGCTAAACATATCTAGCGGTATGATATTAGCCCCAGTACCCGCCACGCCGCTGAGCATAAATTGATTGTATAGACTAGTAGCACCAGTGCTTTGCGCTTGAATAGTTTGATTTGGAATGTTAGCAATAACATCAGCACTTTCACCATCTTCAATAGCTTTTTTGACAGCTGCATCGGCAGCTGCCTGTGCTGCGATAATTCTTGGAGTTAAACCAATATCAGGAATATTGGGTACTAAAATATATTTGGCGCCTTTATCTTTTAGTGCATTAATCGTTTTGGTTTGGCTAGCTACTGCTCCAAGTATGGTAGCTTGGGCATTGTTAGTAGGGTCCGCTGCTGCAAGCAAGTCGTTTGCCCCTGCCCATACCACATATAATCCATTAGAATCTACTATGTTATTGGCGAGATAACTATTTACTTGACTGTTGGTAGATGCAACGTCAACAGTGATTGCACTAGTTGAACTAGTAGGAAAAACTTGTACTGTGTTATCGCCTGCTCTTGCACCACCAATAGCATAGTTATTGCTATTTTGAGGACTACCTAAAGTATTAGCAACGGCAGTGGTACCCAGTTGTTTAGCGAATGATGTTGCCCATGTATTATCAGGATTGGTAGTGAACTGACCTGATTCTGCAAGTCCATAAATATCTTGAGTTATGGGACTAAAATATCCACCATCGGTCAGGCTATCACCGAAAAAGGTGACACTGTCATAAGCATTTGCGTGAGAAATACCAGCGATAGATAGGCTGATAGCAAGCATGCTTTTAGTAAAATTTTTGAGAGTGGTATGGCTAATTTTAGAACGTGAAGTATTACGAGGCATAGCGACTTCCTTGTCATCAATGTAATAGTTTGTCAACCGAGTGTAACCACTTTTTAAAAAGCTAGCAATCGTTTTGATTGCAAAACTGCAAGGATATTGCCTTGTATGAGTAAGTTTTTAGAGTATGCTGCTGCGGTATCAAGTATTAAAAAACCATACTATCTCGCTCACATAATATTTTGTTCCCTTCTATATAATTATGCTGTAAGCAACTGATTTTTATTGAAAAGTATAAGGCTTATCTATCGATATTGCTTGTTTAACCTAAGCAACTGCCCAATCATAAATAGTATCAAAGCAGCACTCCACAATAAGATAATTAGGTCGGATGAGCATATAGATGTCTACTGCCAGCAATAGCAAAGTATAGCTAGCAGTATCAATACTATGGAAACTGAAATTAAGCTTGTTTTTGTGGACGCAATAATAAGGCAAGCCCAAGCGCTACAAAAGCGGCGATACCAGATATCATATAACTGATACTAAAGTCTCCAGTGATTTCTGCAAGATAGCCTGCGGCCACTGGCCCAAGAGCTTGCCCACCTGAAAAAGCAAAAGTCAGTGCCGCAAGTGCACTCGCTGCTGCCGCAGGCCCGAAATAATCGCCTGCAGAAGCTGCCATAATGACAGGCACACTCCAAACCACTAGGCCAAACAGGATAATTGATAAATACAGTCCTAAATGCCAATCAGTGAGTCCGACCAACAGATAAGCGATGGCAAGGAAGAAAAAAGCCAACGCTAGACCAAGGCGTCTACCAATATGGTCAGAAATCCAGCCAAACAACATCCCTGAAAACATGCTAAGCAGTCCAATCCATGCCCAAACACCACCAGCAGTCGCTTCACTCAGTTGATACGAGCCAACCATACTGGTGACGATAAAGGTGACGTAAACCATATAAGTAGCGCCATAAATGGCAAAGATGACACCTAAATGTACGAGTAGCTTAATATTGTTACGTTCTAGCTTCTTCTTATTTTTAACAGGCAAGATAGGTGCGCGCCCAAAAGGGCTTTGGCTGACATCATCTGGATGATTGCGAATCAAAGTGAAAGTAAGCCAAGCTACCGCAATATTAATCACGGCAAAAATCAGCCAACCTGTCTGCCAAGACAGTAGAGTAGAGATAGGTAAGAGTTTGGGTACGACAAAGCCCGATAAAATGATACCAAATCCAGGACCCGCCATGACCAGTCCTAAAGCAAGCCCGCGGTGTGAAGGAAAAAACCAATGCGACATGACGCTCATCATCGGTAAGACCACGCCGCCGCTACCGATACCTGTCAGTACATAGAGTGCGCAAAGTATTGGAAAGCTAGTGGTAAAAGCCATACCAAACATAGAGACAGCAATGAGGAGGAGGCTTGCCGTCGCAGTCGTTCGAGTACCCAACCGAGGTAGAATAAAAGGGCTTAGAAGCACTGCAACCAGATATCCTATCAGGTTGGTGAATCCCAAGATTCCGCTTTGAGTATAATTTAATCCTAAAGAAGATGACATGGATGGCAGTAACATGCCAAATGCGAATCGTCCTAACCCAAGTCCGCAGAACATTGCTATAGAACCTGTCGCAGCAACGATCCAAGCATAATGTAACCTGCCTAGCTTAAGAGGAGCGGTACTACCCTGATTTCCTTGATCTGGATTGTCTTGTTGAGTCATTCCATCAGGCATCACGAATCTCCAACAAGTTGAAAATTCGCAATATATATCGTCACTAAATTTAAATTGTAGGTAATGACTTCCTTGTTTTGAATAGTATCCATTTCACACTCATCCTTTTGTGCTCAATCCCTATCAGTCCTTTATTAAATACACTTATAGCCTAAGTATACTTATGTCCAATAAAATTAGTATAACCGCACCTGAACGTTCGTTCAATCGGTGTCTAAGAAATCCTTGAAATGATTTGTAGGCTATATCGTTGTATTCACACATAAAGAAAATGCCAGCCCATTTATATGGCTGGCATTCTGCTTGTTATTTTCTGACGGTTACTTACTGTCTGCTGTTTTTTGGATACTATCTAATATCAGTTTATTAGCTAGCCAAGTCGCTTACTCAACTCAGGAAAGCGCTTGATCATAAATAGCATTAAGAGTAATGCCACAACTGCGATAGCCGCACCTGTGTATCCTACGCTAGATAGTGAAAGATGCGTCACGGCATAACCACCGAATAGTGCACCCGTACCAATCCCCAAATTAATAATACCTGAAAACATCGACATCAGCATGTCTTGCGCATTGACATCGACCATGATGACTTTGGCTTGCATCGAGATAATCAGTAGCATGAGTGCCGTGCCCCAAAGCAAGGCGATAAAGCTGAGCGCCCATACAGAGGCCACTGCTAGCAATAGTGCAAGCATAGACACGAGCATCAGTATGGTCGATATCAGCATCAATCTGGTATTGAACCGATCACCCCACCGACTGAAAATAACACTGCCTACAATTCCAGCTGCACCGAATAATAACAGTACAAAAGTCGCAGCGTTTTCACTGATATTACCGACTTGGCGCATGAATGGTTCTATATAAGAATAAGCTGTGTAGTGCGCTGTAAAGACCAATAAGATAAGCAGGTATAGACAGACCAATAAAGGGTTTTTAAGGAGTTCTGGAATCTTTCTAAAAGACCCTTCAAACATACTAGGTAGCGTTGGTAAGAGTCTCGCTTGTAGAATAAATACAATTAAGGCGATGACGCCAATACCGCCAAATGTAGCCCGCCAGCCGAACCATTGCCCAATTAAGCGTCCTAGCGGCACACCCAGTACCATTGCTAACGACGTACCCGTCGCCAGTACGCTAAGCGCCATGGCTTTTTTGCCTTCAGGTGCGACGCGTATCGCGATAGCAGCTGTGATCGACCAAAATATCGCATGCGATAAAGCAATCCCAACTCGGCTAATGAGCAGCACATTAAAGCTCCACGCAAATACGGACAGCACATGACTGGCAATGAATACGGCAAAAAGACCCAAGAGTAAACGTTTGCGCTCAAATCGACTGGTTAATAGCATTAGTGGCAATGACATCGCTGCGACAATCCAAGCATAGAGTGTCAACATCCAGCCGGTCTCTGCCGTCGTAATAGAGAAGTCTTGGGCAATGTCGCTCAACAGCGCCACCGGGACAAATTCTGTGGTGTTCATAATAAAGGCACTAACGCCCATCAAAAATACTTGAAAATACTGAGTTCGGCGAGCGTTTGAGCTGGCCTCAAGGTTATGTGTCATAAAATCCAATACAGATGCGAATACTACGTGTGATAGGTCAAAGTGGGGTAGGCTTAATTAGAATACAAGGGTTGCGCGGCAAGATAGCAAACTCACGTTGATCTTAAAAGGTGTTTTTTGATAAGGATTGTTAATTGGACGTTTATTGAGGATACTTGAGTAATATGAAACTGTCGCTAATTATACTTAATGCGTTGGGATACTTGCTAACGACTAAACTACAATTCATTTAAAAAGAAGCGACACCAGTTGTCGTAGAAAGTTTTAAACAGCTTTATTTTTATGTGAGCTTATACTATAGTTATTAGGTCAGGCAAAATGATATGAGATAAAAACCAGTTAACCCTCGGGGCGCAATGCTTCACTTCTTAACTGAGTTTTTAAATGCTATCTTAGCGAAGTCTTTCTAGTAGTGTTATTTACGTTTAATCCTAAACTTCTGCGTCTGTACAAATTATACAAACCATCATTATTAATAAACAAAAAAAACTAAACAGAAAAAATGCTCGTTTGCGTTGCAAAAATATAAGCAATGCAACAGCGAAAAACTGTGGCTAAAAAGTCTATCAGAATTAAAAACTACCACCTTACCAAGTCGATTAATTTACTTAACTTTATAGATAATGACGTCATTTAAACAATGGCGAATAGGCTCGGCTGGCTTGAAATCGGCACTCAGAATATAACAACAACGAAAAACTGCAGCGAAAAAACCAAAATCAAAATAATAAGGATATAACGATGACTAAATTAGCGTATCAGTTTGAACAAAAACGGTTAGACAATATGCAATGGTCGGATGGCTCAAAGCTATCTGGTATAACGGCATTAACAAATGATGAGAAAGGCCGAGTACGAAAACAGCCATTGTTTTACCTCGAAACGGTTTCTATAGACAGTTATGAAGATGATATTTATTTCGTGAACAATACTAATGAGACGCTTAGTTGGGTAGCGCCATTTAAACCCTATCGAAACATAACTGAAGCACGAGCAAAGCTAGGCGATGTCAGTGATGAAAACTTACGTAAAGTGACCCTCTATAGTGATGACATGGATCGTTTATACACGAACGTACTGCCCAATCAGGGGGTGCGGATTGGTAGTACTCATATCATGTATGACAGTGATGCGATGATGCAGTGGTTCATACATGTGCCCTATAAAGGGCCAGATACTCCTTATGCGATTTGGCAATTTAATGTAGTGGAAAAAGGCGGAATTCGCGGAATTTATCCACTGCTGTGGGATGATTTTAGTCAACCCTCGCACATGGTGAGTTGTGATTGTCTGTTTGAGCAAGCTGATATGCCGATAGAGGTCAGTATTTATGAAGAGCGCTGTGCAATGCTTGACAGGCTTATCGGTTCATTTGGGGTGTCCAATGCCATATTCATATTGGCAATCAATGATGTGCTCTATCGTTATGGCGTGGGCTGGAGCGCGCCCTATAGCGAGTCGGATATACAAGCGCAAGACATTGCGATGAAACTAACAGAACAAAAGCCAGAAAATGCGGAAGCGGTGAAAGCCATTGTCCAAGCAGTTTATGACTTTTGGTTTAATGAAGGTTTTGCAAAAAATATTTCAATGCAGGCTTGTGAGGAGATTTTGAGCTTGTATCAAGCGCAGGTTGCTAGCCAAAAACCAGTTTGATTTATAAAACAAATTATCAAGAAGAAACCTAAGTAATAATTAAAAAAGGAGAACCTTATGATGTTTCCTATTGAAAACAATGATACGCTTTTATTGTTTTTTCATGGTCTTGATTCAAGCAATGAGACCAGTAAATATACGTGTATCACGCGTGAGCCAAAATACTGTCAAACGGTTAATTATCGAGACAATTTTGCAGAAATATTTGAGATTTACGATGCATTGATTCGCGATAAAATCGCACAGTACCCGCGAGTGGTGTTGGCAGGGCATTCGCTTGGTGGTTGGTTTGCCAATCATTTTGCCCATAAATATAACTTGCGCGCGCTATTGATTGCGCCTTGTATCTATCCAAATGAGGTATTGGCTGACCGTATCCCAGTAGTGGCTGATATGAAGCTGTCTTTTCCCACGACCAATACCGAGATGGTGAGGGTGATGGTAGAAGTCGATGATGAAAGTCTTGATGTGGCAGTGGCTAGACGAACCTTGGTAAATCTACCTGATAGCTGGGACGTCGATTATTTTGCAGGTGGTCATCACCGTATCGCTCGTAGTAGTGATATCTGGTATCACGTAACTCATCTGTGCGAAGATGCCGTCGTTTGGATGGATGAGGCAACATATCATGGTGAGGACTGATAGCAAGGATAGTCAAAAAACTGTCGCGACTGACGGATAAATAGACCGCTAAAAATAATTGATTGACATTAAAGACGATCGGTCATAATATTTGTGCATGACGATTACTAAGCCAAAAGCCCGTCGAGGGCGTCCACCTAATGTTGAACGAGAGTTTACGGATACCCGTGAAGCTCTTTTGAGATCTGGGATGGAGATGCTGACAGAGCAAGGCTTTGCGACCACTGGTATCGATGCGATACTCAAACGCATCAATGTGCCTAAAGGCTCTTTCTACAATTATTTCAAAAACAAAGAAGCGTTTGGACAGGAAGTGTTGCGGCAGTACGCGTTGTATTTTGCTCGCAAGCTAGACCATTGTTTTTTAAACGAGCAAGTATCTCCCATGCAGCGTATCCGTGACTTCGTTGAAGATGCAAAGTCAGGAATGATTAAGCATGAATTTCGACGCGGCTGTTTGGTAGGTAACTTGGGTCAAGAGATTGTCGTGTTGCCTGAGAGTTTTCGTTGTGAGTTAGAAAACATACTGCTTGATTGGCAAAAGCGTTTAGCGGCTTGCTTACGGCTTGCAGTACAACAAGGGCAAGTACATCCTAATAGTGATTGTGATGAGCTTGCTGCTTTCTTTTGGATCGGTTGGGAAGGTGCGGTTCTGCGTGCTAAGTTAACGCAAGATGTCAGTCCATTAGATACTTTTTTCCGAGGTTTTGTAGCAGGAATACAGAAGTAATTTTTTTATCTATATTTTTAGACGACCGGTCTAAATTATTTTTTACTCATTTATAGACGATTGGTCTAAATAGGAGCTACTATGTTTAAAGCAATATTAATTGAAAAAAATGATGATGTTTATCAGTCTAATCTGACTGAGATACAGGACGCGCAATTGCCAGAAGGGGATGTCACGGTCCGTGTGGCATATAGCACACTCAACTATAAAGATGGATTGGCTATTACGGGTCGTAGCCCTGTGGTACGCACATTTCCCATGGTTCCAGGTATTGATTTAGCAGGAACTGTAGAAACAAGCAGCCATCCCCGCTATACAGCTGGTGACAAGGTGTTGTTAAATGGGTGGAGTGTGGGTGAGAAGTATTGGGGCGGTCTATCACAAAAAGCACGATTAAACGGTGACTGGCTTATCCCGCTCCCTGAGTCGATGACTGAACGTCAGGCGATGTCAATTGGCACAGCAGGATACACAGCGATGCTTTGTCTAATCGCATTGGAGCGTCATGGACTGACACCAGAGCGTGGCGAAGTATTGGTGACGGGTGCTAATGGCGGTGTTGGTAGCTTTGCCATCGCACTTTTAGCAAACCAAGGTTACTCTGTCACAGCCTCTACGGGACGTCTAGAAGAAGCGGAATACTTAAAAAGCCTCGGTGCAACGACGATCATTGACCGAGCTGAATTAAGTAGTCCGGGACGCGCACTTGGTAAAGAGAAATGGGCCGCTGCAATCGATTCTGTTGGTAGTCATACGCTGGCCAATGTCTGTGCCACTACCTGTGAAGATGGTATCGTCGCTACCTGTGGATTGGCTCAAGGCATGGATTTCCCTGCTACTGTCGCGCCATTTATTTTACGCGGTGTCAGTTTGCTTGGTATCAATAGTGTGACACGACCTTATGATGAGCGTGTAGAAGCGTGGCAACGTTTGAGTAAAAGTTTGGATATGACACAATTGGATGCAATCACTAGAGAGATTGGACTAAGCGAAGTCATTCCGACAGCAAGCGAGTTGTTGGATGGTAAGGTTCGTGGTCGAATAGTCGTTGATGTCAATCGTTAAGCGTTAATTTCTAATACTTCAACACTAATGTTTCGATGTTAAGCCTTTTTTTAATACATGAATAAATGATGCATAGAAACGTCTAAGATTGAATGCGCAAAATGAAAAAGAATTATTCACAAACGGTCACAAATATCGGTATTTATTTTTTGTCATCTGATGTGCTATCATCGTTGAACGAACTATCGTGGGTTTAACAGTTTTGTTATTGCCGACCATGACAATAGTCTAATGGCGGCGTGACAAACCTTGCAACTTCCAGCACGATATAAAACAACTCTGGTAAAGCGCATGAGCCTGTACTCCGACAACCTCATTTGTGCCTGATTTTTTGCCTATTTGGGCGTATATCATACTTTTTCGTCGGAGTTACAGGAGTCTAAGGTGTTCAATATCATGAGCCACATTGCTAACCCATCTAAATATACCCGTCGTTATCACCCACGCCATTCTCTAGCGCAATATATTATCAATCAAATAGAGTCGCTTGAGCTGCGCCCGCAAGATATCGTCAAGCAAATGGGCTATCCTCTTAAATATACCATACCTGCCTATGACCGCCTGCGCCATGTACTGTCGAGCAAATTCCTTGGGCTTGATGGTAGCTATATGGACAAACACTTTACCGCTGATGAGTTTTTGGCAAAACTGTTTGCCGTACTTGAGATACCGTATCAGCCATTCGCAGAAGATATTGCTCAAATTAAATATGACTTGGCAAATTACTCTAATACGCTACCCAGATATAGCTTACGAGCGGAAGTAGATTCCACATTTACGAGTGCTGATAACTGGATGTCTCGTGGCGCGGCTTCACGTTTTGCGCAAGTACATCTGCCTAGCGGTTTTGCCAAACTAGACGATGCTACGCGCGAATCAGTGATTCAAGACAGCATCTGCGAGCATTATCAGCAGTATGAGGGCAGTTTGCCATACGACGGTATCATCAAAGGCTATCGACTGACTATTGAACAAAATAACCATGTGGTCGACCATGCAAAGTATGGATTGCCAAAATCTAGCAGTATCTAAAAAGCTTTAAGTGTATAAGCAGCACGAGCTGTTAATTACATTGATTGAATAATCACATTGACCGAAAAAAATATAAAAAAGCCTCACTTTATCGTGGGGCTTTTTGGTTTTTTAATTATGGTTCGTGTGCTAAGTGCTAAGTGCTGAAGCACAAGGGTTGTCATATAAGTAGCATACTAAGCCTCAGGTTTAGAGATAGCGCGCCACAAAATAGTGAATAGTGCATCAAACTCTGCATTTATCGGTGTTTCTGTTTGACGAATGGTATGCATCAGTCCAAGACGACTGATAAACCCCATAAACACATCGAACAGTATGTGCAGTGGGACAGTGTCATTGAGCACCCCACGATTTTGCCCATCTTCTAATACCGCTAAAAACGCGCCAATTAACTCTTTGTTTTCATAGATTGCGATATTACGTATCCGCGAGGCTGAGACAGAAGATAGCACCATCACCGCATCTGGATGCGCATCGACAAAATCAAAGCAGACCCACAGCGTCTTGCGTAGACGATCTTGTACGCTATCAATCCCTTGCAGATGATCCATAATCCGAGCCGCTAATCTGCCGAGCACAATATCCATAATGGTATAAAACAGCGTCTGCTTATCTCCAAAATACTTGTAGAGTGTTTGCAAAGAGACGTTTGCAGACTTTGCAATCTGCGCCATCGTCACCTCGTTAGCGTCAAATCCTGCAAAGACTTTGCGAACGGCCTGTTCAATTTTATCCAAAGTTGCGGGCCGCATATCGGATAGGGGTGCTAGCGATCGAGTTTGCATGAGGCTATCTGACTGACTAAAGGTTTTCATATTTATTGCTTCTTAAAGTATTGGTTATTTGATACGTCCTACCAGTTAAATGATTTACTCGATAATTTAACATGATTAAATTAATAAGTAATATAAATTACCATTTTTATTTAATTGATTGCGAAGTGGTTTTTCGTAGCCTAGTATAAGACTCATATATTAACAAATACAAAGAATTTATAGGATATCTATAACGGTAATACAAATTACCATAATTTACAAAATGGCTTAGATATGGTCAGTTCAATATAATTTCGATACAAGGAAACCGAGTGCAAGTTATACATTAGTATGCTTAGCGAGGATGACGATGTAGCGGACTTATATAGACTTGACTATATAGTTGTTATTCACTCCACCTTGTCAAGGATAGACATCATGAGTATTGAAAAACTTACCCCAAACTGGATGACCGAAGAGCATCAGATGGTGTATGACAGCGCCTTAAAAATGTTTCAATCTTGGGACCCCAAAGACGAGCAGTGGCGCAAAAACGGCATGATCGATCGTGATGCATGGGAAGAGGCGGGCGACATGGGTTTTCTATGTGCAGCGATACCAAGCAAGTATGGTGGCGGCGGCGGCGATTTCGGTCATGAAGCGGCACTTATCTACGCTCAGACAGAGGCCAATCAATCAGGATTTGGCGGTATGGTGCATTCAGGTATTGTCGCGCCTTATATTTTAGACCACGGTACTGAAGAACAAAAACAAGCGTGGCTACCCAAAATGGCAACGGGCGAATATATCGGCGCTATCGCCATGACCGAGCCTGGTACTGGCTCCGACCTACAAAACATCAAAACCTATGCGGTAAAAGATGGTGATGACTACATTATCAATGGTTCTAAGACTTTTATCACCAATGGTCAGCATGCCAATCTGATTTTATTAGCATGCAAAACAGACCGTGAAAAAGGCGCACAAGGCGTCTCACTTATCATCGTAGAAACGGACAAAGTAGAAGGGTTTGAGCGTGGACGCAATCTCGATAAAATTGGTTTGACGTCGCAGGATACCTCAGAGTTGTTCTTTAGCAATGTACGTGTGCCACAAACCAACCTGTTGGGTACGGTAGAAGGTATGGGCTTTATACAAATGATGCAGGAGTTGCCGCGTGAGCGTTTAATCATTGCGCTATCCGGGGTTGGCTCGATGAAGCTTGCTATCAACTTAACGCTAGACTACGTAAAAGGGCGCAAAGCCTTTGGCAAACCTATTTGGAAGTTTCAAAATACCCGCTTTAAGATGGCGGAATGCTATGCCGATTATCTCGCTGCCAGTACCATGTGTGATGCGGCAGTCGATGCGATGCTTGAGGGTAAATTATCAGTACCGCATGCCTCATTAATCAAATACTGGGTTACCGAAAAACAGTGCGAAGTCATCGACGAATGCGTGCAGCTATTTGGTGGCTATGGCTATATGACAGAATACCCTATCGCCCGTTTATATGCCGATGCCCGCGTGCAAAAAATCTATGGCGGCACCAATGAAATTATGAAAGAGCTGGCGTCACGCTTTATATAGATGCTTATATTATAAGACTACAATAACTATTGTTTATTTAAAAAATAAAAAAAGGATTTTTTATGACTGAGACTGCTTATATTTATGATGCTATCCGCACGCCTCGGGGCAAAGGAAAAAAGGACGGCTCCTTGTATCAAGCGTCACCAATTTGGCTGACACGCACCTTATTACAGGAGATGCAACAGCGCCACAACTTGGATACCAGTTTGGTAGATGATGTGGTACTTGGCTGCGTAACACCGGTGGGTGAGCAAGGCTCTGATATTGCCCGTATCGCTGTGATTGATGCTGGTTGGGCACAAAATGTGGCAGGTCTTACCTTGTCGCGCTTTTGTGCCTCTGGTTTAGAATCTATCAATTTAGCGGCGGCCAAAGTCATGTCAGGTATGGAAGACATGGTGGTGGCAGGCGGTGTGGAGTCTATGAGCCGTGTGCCGATGGGATCTGATGGTGGTGCTTGGTACATGGATCCACGGGTCAATGAAGCCACGCATTTCGTACCGCAAGGCGTGGGCGCGGATACCATCGCGACGCTCAAAGGCTTTAGTCGTAGTGATGTCGATGCCTTTGCCACCGAGTCGCATCGCCGCGCGGCACAGGCTTGGGAGAACGGCTATTACGACAAATCGGTTGTCCCTGTTACCGATATCAATGGCATGATGCTGTTAGATAAAGATGAAACTATCCGATCTAATACCAATGTCGAGACCTTAGCGGGTCTTAAACCTTCCTTTATCATGCCGGGAAAAATGGGCTTTGATAGCGTTATCTTGGACAGATATACCACGATAGAAACCGTGAGTCATGTGCATCATGCGGGTAACTCTTCAGGCATCGTTGATGGGGCAGCTATCTGTTTGGTTGGCAGCGCGGCGGCTGGTCAAAAAGCAGGGTTAAAACCACGCGCCAAGATCACAATGGCCTCAGTCATTGGCTCAGAGCCTGCCATTATGCTCACAGGTCCAACGCCAGCTTGCCAAAAAGCCCTTGATAAAGCGGGCATGCAGGCCTCTGATATAGACCTTTGGGAAATTAACGAAGCCTTCGCTGCTGTGCCGATGAATACTGCTGATGATTTTGGCATCTCGCTTGATATCGTCAATGTCAATGGTGGTGCAATCGCTATGGGTCATCCGCTTGGGGCAACTGGCGCGATGCTCATGACGACTGTTCTTGATGAGCTAGAACGACGCGACCTACAGACCGCTATGATTACGCTATGTGTGGGCGGTGGCATGGGTATTGCCACCATTATTGAGCGCGTTTAACTTTTTTCTAAAATAGACTGAAACCAATTAGACTAAAACGCAATATACAAAGAATCATTTAAGGGATAAAAATGATGACAAATAACCAGGCAGCTAACCAAACAGCAGATAGCGTAACAGCCATTAATGAATTAGAAAACTTCTCTGCCCAGCATGATGACGACGGTATCGTCACCGTCACGATTGACCAAAGCAAACGCAAAATGAATGTCATCGGTGATGGCTTTACGGAGACATTCGCCACGATAGTCGATAGTTTCATCAATGATGATTCAGCTACAGGCTTGATACTCACATCGGCTAAAGAAACCTTCGTGGTTGGCGCAGATATTGATCAATTGAACCAGATAAAGACAGCCGAGCAAGCGTTTGCATTGACCGAAGAACTAAAAGGGAGTTTGCGCAAGCTTGAGACCTCAGGCAAGCCTATCGTCGCTGCTATGACAGGAACTGCATTAGGCGGCGGTTTAGAGCTCGCGCTAGCATGTCATTATCGTATTGCGATTGACACACCCAAGACCAAGCTTGGTTTGCCTGAGGTGAAACTGGGCTTATTACCTGGCGGCGGTGGTACTCAGCGCTTACCAAGGTTAGTCGGTATTCAAGCAGCACTGGAGCTGATGACGCAAGGCAAAGAACTTCGCGCTGCTGCTGCAAAAGACATCGGACTTATTGATGCGACTGCTACTGATCAAGCAGATATGCTGAAGCAAGCAAAAGACTGGATTCAAAATAATCCAAGTGCGCAGCAGCCATGGGATAAGAAAGGCTTTAAAATTCCTGGCGGCGATAGCAAGCATCCAAAGGTAGTTCCTATATTCTCTATCGCCCCAGCCATGGCTAATCAGAAATCACATGGTAACTATCCTGCGATCACCCATATTATGTCTTGTGTGTTTGAAGGATGCCTAGTGGATATCGATACAGGGCTTGAGATCGAGTCGCGTTATTTTGCCGCTTGCGTACGGTCCACTGAATCTAGAAACATGATCAACACCTTATGGACGCAGCTGAATAGCATCAAAAAAGGTCAGTCTCGTCCTCAAGGATTTGAACGCACAACCACTAAAAAAGTCGGTATCTTGGGCGCTGGCATGATGGGCGCTGGCATTGCTTATGTCACTGCCAAAGCAGGTATAGATGTCGTGCTATTGGACACAGAGATTGCTAATGCTGAAAAAGGCAAAGCGTACTCTGCTAATATTTTGGATAAAGCCATCAGCCGAAAGCACGCTACCGAAGAGAAAAAACAAGCTCTACTAGAACGTATCACGCCAACAGTCTCTTACGATGATTTAGCAGATTGTGATCTTATTATTGAAGCAGTATTTGAAAACCGAGAAATTAAAGCCAAATGTACCCAGCAAAGTGAAGCAGTGATTTCAAACACGGCCGTCTATGCTTCTAATACCTCAACGTTACCCATTACAGGACTGGCAAAAGCCAGTACGCGACCAAACCAGTTTATCGGTCTTCATTTTTTCTCGCCAGTAGACAAGATGCCACTCGTTGAGATTATCATGGGCGAGCAAACTGATGATGCAACATTGGCCAAAGCTTTCGACTATGTTGTGCAAATAGGTAAAACGCCTATCGTCGTCAATGACAGTCACGGATTTTATACCTCGCGGGTATTTGGCACCTATGTATCAGAGGGTATCGCGATGCTAGGAGAGGGTGTGCATCCGCGTAGCATCGAAGTTGCCGGTATGAAAACAGGTATGCCGATGCCGCCCTTAGCATTGCAAGATGAAGTGTCGTTAAGCCTAGCATTGCATGTCAGCGAACAGCAGCAAGCGGATATGGCAGCCGAAGGTAAGCCAATCGTAGTGCGTCCTTCTTATGACATACTAAAAACATTGGTTAATGAGCATGGGCGCGAAGGTAAGAAAAATGGCAAAGGATTCTATGACTATCCAACAGAGGGTGATAAACATCTATGGCCTGATCTGATAAATTTATATCCGCCAAAGTCAGAGCAACCATCGCAGCAAGATTTGGTGGATCGCTTGATGTTTATTCAAGCCAATGAATCTGCTAAGTGCTATGAGGAAAATGTTGTGCGCTCAGTTGCCGACACCAATATAGGGTCTATCTTTGGTTGGGGGTTCGCCCCGCAGCATGGTGGTACGCTACAATTTATCAATGCAATGGGCGTGAGTGCGTTTGTTGAGCGTAGCCGTGAGCTGGCCGCGAAATATGGTGAGCGTTTTGAGCCTGCTCAAATCTTGTTAGACATGGCAGTCAAAGGCGAGACGTTCTCCGATGACTGATGCGCATTTATCAAATCATGATCAAATGGCGGACTGTCTACGAGGGTTACGAGTGGTCGATCTGACTCGTAATCTACCAGGACCTTTTGCCACGCGCTTGCTTACGGACTTGGGCGCAGACGTCCTTAAAATCGAACCCAAACAAGGTGATCCTGCTCGGGTATTTGGTGAATTATTCGCAGCTCTAAACCACGGTAAGACGACCGAAAAATATGATTTTCATGATCCCAAAGAGATTGAAGCTATAAAAGCACATCTTAAAGAAGCTGATGTGATGCTAGATAGCTTTCGCCCAGGTGTCTTGGCAGAAATGGGGCTAGATGCTAAGACCTTGCATGCCATCAATCCAAAGCTAGTAATAGTGTCAATCACTGGCTATGGCGTAGCAGGCAATTACACAAAAGAAGGTGCTTATTTAGAAGATGCTGATTCAAAAAACAGCTCTCAAGTGAATCATGACTGGGCCAATAAGGCAGGTCATGATATCAATTTTATGGCTATGAGCGGTGTACTAGATCAACTAAGGACAGCGCAGGGTGAGCAGGCCATGCCCAATATTCAGTTTGCGGATTTGGCAGGTGGTAGTGATACAGCAGTGATAGCACTGTTGGCTGCCGTATTTGCCGCGCAGCGTACGGGCAGGGGACGACACATTGCTATTAGCATGACGCACAGTTTGTACAATCATATGGTCATGCCAAAGGTCACAGGCAAACTGATTAATAGCCTTTCAGGAAATGGCTTAAACGACACTCTACTGCCGCAGCATGACTTTTTAGGCGGTGCATTGCCATGCTATCGATTGTACCAAACCGCTGACCAGCGCCATATGGCGGTTGGTTCCTTGGAGCTTAAGTTTTGGCAAGGGCTATGTGAGGTATTGGAGCTACCGTCGCTTAAAGAAATACACTGGCAACTTGGTATCATGCCCAATAGACCTGAGAGTGAAGCCGCGACCAACACAATTGCGAAAAAATTCGCCAGTCAAACGCTTGAGCATTGGCAACGTGTATTTTCAGCAAAAGATGTCTGTGTGACCCCTGTACTGAGTTTGCATGAAGCCAAAGCTCACCCTTTATTTGCACATCAAGATGAGCATCATTCAACGTCAGGATGGCAGCAAGTGAATTAATAATTAGTATGTAATAGCTCTGGAGAAAAGAGAAGAAGATATTGAGCCGCTGCTGGCTAGTATCTTTTCTTAGTCTTTATTATTCTAACTGTCTGTATAAACCAGAGTGATTGAACTTGTATATTTATAACTGTCTATCTAAAATTGCCTGAATAAGAGACAATACGCCCATAAATCCTAAAGTTTTACGGTACTGAAGCATAGTAGCGCGTTCAAAAGCTCTTAGAGATTGAGCAACAGACATTTAATAAATTTAACTTAAGCAAAAAGGCAGTTCTGAATGACCAAACATAACCCGTATAATTTTTTACCTTTGCAGCCAACAGGTAGAAACGAGACCAATACTGCTAATACCTATGCTCCTGAAGATATGATTAAAATATACGAGCAGCAGTTTCTCATTCAAGTGCCAGAAGAAGAGCTGACCGAGTTTTTGCCAGCGTTAAAAGCATTTTATGATATCGACAACCATACCTTAGATGTCAGTGCCATTATTTTTGATGCAATCGCAGACTCTGCTATCATTTATAATCATAAAATCAAAGTCGGCGACTATCGGATATTAGGTGAGTTGATAGAAGAGGCGATTGAATATGATGAAGATAACAAAAGTGATGAAAGCGCTGAGAGTGAAGAGATTCAAGCCTATACATTAGAGTGTCAGCGTACTTTCTTCATTAACGATGTAGAAATACCTTATCATTTCAATCTATTTATTTATGGCGATGGTTATTCTACTTTAACCAAAAAAGAAACCGTATTAGAAAAGATGTATTGGTTTGTCAGAGGTAGATTTGAAGAAGATTTGCTAGATGATGCTGAAGATAACGACAGCTTAGAGTCTATTAATGCGCAACTGGCCAGTTTAGGTATTCGTGAAATGGATCTGACGACTGTAGATGAGATAATCAGCTATGTAGAAGGCAGCATCATTGACGATCCAATGGTAGACGAGCTTAACAAACTGTTGGATGATGCTGAGTAGTGTGGAAGATAAGTTAGTAGAGTAATCAGCAAAAGAACAGATTTGAAAAATTATATAGCTGAAAAACTAGAAAAAAGCCTCACTGCTCGTATGATGAATGGTGAGGCTTTTTAAACTCACAACCTCATAAATAAGTTCTTTCGACATCATCCAAAATTACATGACGCGATACATTTCTAAGTTTTTACCCATCTCTCCTCAAAGGGTCAGTCGATTTCCTATATAATGTGAGCTATTTCGTTATTGTTGATCCATTCAATTTAGGCTTTTTTCTTAGCAAAAAACGCTTCTTATCAGGTAAAACGGTGCTTTATGTTCAACGCTTCCTCGACTCGTTTAAATAAATACATCAGCGAAAGTGGTATTTGCTCTAGGCGAGACGCTGACCGCTTTATTGAACAAGGTAATGTATACATCAATGGCAAACGTGCGTCGGTAGGTGATCAAGTGGTTGCTGGAGATGCGGTAAAAGTCAACGGGCAGCCTATTGAGCCACGAGAGCCTGATGATTTTATTTTTATTGCGTTGAATAAGCCAGTGGGCATTGTGAGCACCACGGAAAGCTCTGAGAAAAATAATATTGTCGATTTTGTGCGACATAGTTTGCGTATTTTTCCAATTGGCCGTTTGGACAAAGATTCTCAAGGTTTGATCTTTTTGACTAATAACGGTGATTTGGTCAATAAGGTACTACGTGCTGGTAATAACCATGAAAAAGAGTATCTAGTTACAGTAAATAAGCCGTTAACGGATAGTGTTATCGAAGGTCTGGCGGGCGGTGTACCGATGCTTGGCAAGATGACCAAAAAATGCCCAGTGACTAAAGTAGCTCCTAATGTCTTTAACATCACGCTCGTTCAAGGTCTAAACCGTCAAATTCGCCGTATGTGTGAGCACTTTGGCTACGAAGTCGTTAAGCTTGAACGTACGCGGATTATGAATGTAAGTCTCAAAGGTCTTCCCGTTGGTGACTGGCGAGACTTAACCCCAAAAGAGCTGTCTGTGTTGCTTAAATCTGTAGAAGATTCCTCTTCGCAAGACAATCACTCAAACAAGAAATCCCGCAATACGCCACGAAAGAAACCTCGTGCGGATGCTTCGTCAAAGTCAAAACCATCTACAAAATCAGCAGGTGCAGCAAAGGGGCGTAACAAATACGCCAAGGACGATGCTAGAAAACCAGCAGGTTCTAAAGGTAGGGATGGACGTCCTACTGGTCGTGGTAAGCCGTCAGGCAGTAATGGTAAATCTGGAGGCAATGGTAAACCTGCTACTAATGGCAGGCGTCCTTCAAAGGGACGAGGCTCTTCGCGGTAATAATTTTTCACAATGTGACGGCTATATTTATTGCTGAAATAGCCGTAAGCTAAATAACTTTAATCTTAACGAGATCATATTATGTTTAAAATAAAAGTAGAGCGCATTGTCAAAAAACCGATTGATCAGGTATTTGAAGCGCTGAGTGACCATGCCAGTTATGGCTCATTTAAAGCGGTGGGGGTTGCTAAGTTGGTGAATGAAGGTGACGAGGAGCGCAATGGCGTCGAAGCTTTACGTAGCATTCAAACGGGACCCGTTAAGTTCTGGGAGCGGATTACGGCGTTTGAGCGTCCTACTCATATGCAATACCAAATCGAAAAATCTAAACCCATCAAAATGCAGCATGATAAAGGTTGACCCCTGCCGTCAATCCCGTAGACTTAAACTTGGGAGATTTTAGTTACGCAGCCTGACGATAATAATCAAACCACACCTGTCTTGGCGTTTTATAGCCCAAACCCTTTTGGATTCTAGTCTGATTGTACTCAAGCTCAATATATTTAATGATATCACTGATGGTTTCGAACCTTGTTTTATAGTCTTCGTGATACACCAACTCATTCTTTAATACGCCCCAGAAACTTTCTATCGGAGCGTTGTCGAAACAATTGCCTTTGCCACTCATAGATCCTGTAAACTGATGCTGTTTAGTGATCTTGTGGTAGGCATGGCTACAGTACTGACTGCCTCTGTCAGAGTGAACTATTAGCTCTTTGCTGGGCCGTTTGTTCTTGATGGCCATGTTCAATGCTTTGCATACTAAATCTGCGGTCATACGCTTGTTAATAGCGTAACCGACAAGCTCTTTGGTGTATAAGTCTTTAACCCCTGCTAAGTATAGCCAACCCTCATCTGTCCAAATATAAGTGATGTCACTGACCCAAGCCTCATTAGGGCGATTGGCATTAAATTTCTGTTCTAGACGGTTTGGGTAGATAAGCTTGTTATGGTTTGAGTTGGTGGTGACTTTAAAGCGCTTGTGACGACGGCATTTAATGCCGCACTCTTCTTTAATGCGTCTAACCATATATTTACTTATGGCATATCCTTGCCCTGTAAGGTAAGCATGCAATCGCTCATAGCCATAGCGCTGCTTAGTCTCATCATGAGCCACGTGAACCAGCAGCTCACACTGGTTGCGGTGGATCTGCTGATTACTAACACCACGATTTATCCAGTTATAATAGCTTGATGGCTTGACATCTAATACGTGACACATACAAGTGATGCTAAATATTTTCTGGTTATCCTTGATAAAGACGTACCTCATCAACTGTGCTTCGCGAAGTACGCCGTGGCCTTTTTTAGAATATCTCTCTCTTCCTGAGCAACTTTGAGATCACGTTTAAGACGTTTATTCTCTTCTAGTATAGCCATAAGCTCAGGATCATATTCTTTAGTACCGATTAGCTTGCCTTTATTAGCTTTGTTTTGCCAGTTAGATAATGTCTGCATAGCGATGCCAAGCTGCTTTGCCGTTACTGAAACATTGCCATCATTATCTGCTATCTTTTTAACGGCCTCTGCTTTGAATGTTGCACTATAGGTTCTGATTTTCTTAGTCATGATAAACTCCTAATTGAGTCGTTAGTTTACCAAGTTTGGTTCTACAGTTTTTTTAGCATAGCTCAGTCACTGCTGTCACTGCTGTCATAGCCCTGCGTCTTGCGTCACTAAAACAGTCTACTGGAATGTTTCTTAACATTTCTCATTGGCGAAGTACGCCGTCGCCTCATTCGAGCATAATTCTCATCTTGCGTTAGGGCGAAGCGGTGCTTCGCTTTATTCCTCCTCATTTAATATCTCTCGTTCCTCTTCAGCAACTTTAAGCTGTCTTTTGAGGCGCTTGTTCTCTTCCATCACGGCCATAAGCTGTGGATCGTACTGCTCAGTTCCTTCAAGATTATCTTAATTGGCTTTGTTATGTCAGTTCGATAGCGTTTGCATGGCGATGCCAAGTTGCTTTGCAGTCGCTGAGATGTTGCCGTTATTGTCTTCTATCTTTTTGATGGCTCCTGCTTTGAATTCCGTACTGTAGGTTGTAATTTTCTTGGTCATCCTAGACTCAGATTAATACGCTTAGTTTACCAAGTTTACGTGCAAGGTTTATTTAGCATAGCTCACTACTGTTTATGTGTCATCTTTTGAGTTTGAACAACGGTATTATGAGTTTTTAACTTAGTAAGGTATCATCGACTGACTTGATTACTCAACTTCCGATATACTTGAGGCAGTTCACTACAATTAAAATTGTTGAACTTCGTTATTAACAAGATTTTTTAAGCAAACATCGAGTAGAAAGACAATGCATCTAATGCATTGTCCTAGATAATTTTTTACTTTTAGTTATGGTTTTTGATTTCAGTAAACAATGATTTTTCTCAAACCAGAAACCAAAGTCCACCCATAATAACCAGTCCTGAAACTGCTAACACAATCAAGCAATATCCCATAATGGCACGTGCATCAAGTCCTGCAATACCTAATAACGGTAATGCCCAGAATGGCTGTATCATATTTGTCCAGGCATCTCCCCATGCAATTGCCATAGCCGTCACACTAGGATTAACCCCAAGCGCTGTACCAGCGGGTATCATGACAGGCCCCTGAACGGCGAATTGACCACCACCTGAAGGCACAAAAACATTTACGATACCAGCACTTAAAAATGCAAACACGGGAAAGCTGTCTGCTGAGGCATTATTGATAAAAAATTCAGTCACCTCAGTACTAATTGAAATACCATTGAGGTTTGCTCCTGTCATTATACCCATAATACCACCATAGAATGGATACAGTAATACGATGCCAGTAATACTGCTGATACCTGAATTGACAGCCAAATAGTAGCGCTCAAGAGTGCCATGGGCTAATAATCCCATAAATAAAAACAGGCCAATGACTATGTTAAATCCTAAGCTAAAGCCATTACTGGTAAATTCATTCACATAATACATGAGTGCAAGCGCTAGTAAGACAAAAGCAATAAGACGGCTGTCATCTAACTTTTGGGCTGGTGTATCATGTTTAGGCGCTTGGTAAACCTCATTTTTTAGGATACTGGGATCAACTAACGTCGGATTTTTGGGGTGCATAAAGCTATTAAGGATGGGTATAACTACGATTAAGGTAATTAGAATAGCTAAGTTGTAGGGAGCGAATATAGTTTGTGATAGAGGAATAGCATCGGTCAAGATGTCTCCTGAAAGTTGTTTTAACGTATCGCCACCGCTGCTTAGTGCCAAAGGGATTGATCCAGATAGCCCTGAGTGCCAAACTAGAAATCCAGAGTAAGCAGAAGCAACCAATAGGGGATAATCCACTTTAGTTACTTTTTTGGCAAGAGATCTAGCAAAAACAGCACTAATTACCAAACCAAAACCCCAGTTGATCAAAGCGCCTGCCATTGCTACTAACGTTACTATGATAATAGCAGCTTTTGGCGAATGTACTTTATCTGCCATAGCATCCAAAAATCGCTGAATAAAAGGAGCGTTGGCAAGGGCATAGCCAGTGATTAGAATTAATGCCATTTGCATGGCAAAACCATGCAATGACCATAGGCCATTGCCCCAGTGGCCTGCCATAGATAAAATATCTTGTCCAGTTAAGATAAGACCAGCTGCAAATGCGATAAGAGTGAGAATAATGGAAAAAACAAAAGACGATGGTAAATAACGATTGACCAGTTTTACACTGGCATTGGTTAGCATAGTCAACATAGCAAACATCCTTGTATTATTTTCAGTGACTTTTGTATAAAGACTTGGATCAATGTGGATATGAGTCTAGTGTCTTTATAGCGTAGGGCACCTTATTTTGATTTTTTAAGTGAATAACAGTCCATAAGTTGTTAATTCGAGTGACAATCTTTGCAGTTCGTCCTTATTTATTCGTTATGCTTCTTCTTATGATGTGATTTTAAGACTGTAGCCTTATTTATCTTGACTGGTTTTGATGTCTCAAACTATATCTCTATAATTCTGGCCATCCATATCAAAGTCCTTTTGATAGAATTATCTTTACTCGCTTTCCATAAAATAGTTGTAATATTTCTCCCTTAACGTTTTTTTGCTAATTTTACCTGTGCCTGTATAAGGCATTTCATCAATTAAAACAGTCGCAGAGGGAATCGACCATTTATGCAGTTTATGGGTCAGGTACATTTCTATATCTATATGTGCGATCTGCGTTTCGGGCTTTGCGACTAAAATTAAAAGCGGGCGTTCTCCCCATTTTGAATGATTAGCGGCAATTACTGCCGCTTCAGCAACGTTTGGATGGCTCAGCATGGCATTTTCAATTTCGACGCTACTTACCCATTCGCCACCAGTCTTAATCATGTCTTTTGCCCGATCAGTAATATTCATATAGCCATGCATATCGATCGTTGCTATATCCCCTGTATCAAACCATGTCTCTTTGTCTTCAGCTATATTATTAGTCAATTGTTTACTATCATTGTTGCTCTCAATATTGCTGTAGCTTTGTGCGACATTATGTCCTCTGATTTCTAGCACACCCTCAGAGATCCCGTTGTGGGGCAGTAACTTATTATGTTGGTCCCTTAATCGCATTTGCATACCGAAAATAGGCCTACCGCATTTGAGTACTTGCGTTTTTGGTATATTCTTTAGATCTTTTACTCTATTGCAAGCGCCCAAAGAGCTGGTTTCAGTCATACCCCATGCGTTCTCAAGAGCAATACCATGATGACTTAAGCTCTCGATTAAGGAGTAGGAAGCTGCAGAACCGCCTGAGATGGCTCGTTTTAAAGTAGTTTCGGTGATATTGTTTTCTTGCAGATGGTTTTTCAGCGCTGTCCAAATAGTGGGTACCGCCATTGAGACATCTACTGACTGAGTCTGAATCAGGTTATAAATCTTTTGAATTTGGCCAGCAAAGGAGTTGGGCCATACAATTTTTGCTCCACATAGCACTGCATTAAACGGTATACCCCACGCACTGATGTGATACAAAGGTACAATCGGCATGATACAGCTGCTTTCATCAAGACCTACCACATTAGGCATACTCAGAGTTAGTGCGTGTAACACCGTACTACGATGTGAATAAAGCACACCCTTAGGAACACCTGTCGTACCTGACGTATAGCAAAGACCACTTGCGCTTTGTTCAGCGATATCAGGCCAATCATAAGTGATTGACTCTTTAGCAATAAGCTCTTCATAGAATATAAAATCAAGTGATGACTCTAATGTTTTGTCTATCTCACCTAGTACAATGAAATATTTCACGAAAGGTTTAAGATGTTCATGGAGGGATTCGATAATGTGCAGACAGTCTTGCTCAACAACAATAACTTCATCTTGAGCAGATGTGATAATTTGTATTAATTGCTCATGGGGTAATTTTGGATTGATAGTATGATAAATGCGTTCTGAACAAGGAATGGCATAGTGGAGTTCAAAATGCTGGTAAGTATTCCAAGCAATCGTTCCGACCTTAGCACCTTTACTAACTTGAAGTCGGTCTAAGCTATTAGCAAACTGGGCAACTCGATCAAAAGCATCTTTATAGGTATACTCATGTGTAGTCACACCATCTGATTTTAGAGTTACGATTTTCTGCTCAGAATAGAGTGCTAAAGCATGCTGCATGATAGAAGTGATATTTAGATTACAATGCATCATCATTCCATTAATCATCTTTCTTTCCTTAGTTAAGATGGTCGATGTTAATGATGATGCAACTATAATGCCAAATATTTTAATTATATAAATCAATAGCTTAAATATAAAAAGATATTTTCATTTTGAAAAATTATTTCACTTTTGAAACGTTACTATCCATAACTTTCATTTTACGCCATAGCGTTGTACGGCTAATACCTAGATTTTTGGCAGCCAATTCTAGATTGCCATCAACGTCCTGAAGTGTTTGTTCTATCAGTAGTGATTCTTGATTTATCTTGGCTTTCTTTAACAGAGAGGTGTCATTTGTTTTTTGGGTAGATGAAAAAAGCTCTGGCAAATGCAGAGATAAGAAATTCGGCTGAGTATGACTTTTATCAAAATAAAACAGAACCTGTATTCTCTCTATAATATTTTCTAATTCACGAATATTTCCAGGCCAGCTGTATTTCTTTAACAAGTGTGGAAGGGCGTCTGGTAGGTCTTTGATCGACTTTCTATACTTCTTTAGAAAACTATCAGCCAATGTCAATATGTCTTCTGGTCGGTTTCTCAAAGGTGGTATGGATAAACGAAGAATATTGAGACGATAATATAAATCCGCCCTAAAATTGTCATTGGCAACCAAGTTTTCTAAGTCGGCATGTGTGGCGGCGATAACGCGAATATTGAGATGATGACTAGCAGTTGAACCTAGCCGGCTAATTTGTCTTTCTTGTAACACTCTTAAAAACCGTGTCTGTAAATGCAGAGGCATGTCACCAATTTCATCTAAAAATAAAGTTCCATTATGTGCAGACTCTATTAACCCAATCCGGCCATTTTTTTTGGCGCCAGTAAATGCACCTTCGGCATAACCAAATAGTTCACTTTCTAATAAGCTTTCTGGGAAAGAGGCACAGTTGATAGCTACAAAAGGTGCTTTACTACGACTACTATGATTGTGAATACTCTGTGCTAAGACTTCCTTACCTGTTCCACTCTCACCTGTAATTAACACAGTACTGTCAGTTTTGGCATAGGCTTTCGCTAAGGATAAAGTGGTCTTAAAAATGGCGTTTAGAGTAGAGAGTTGGTTGAAACGGTAGCGGGTATTGAAGTTTCTAGAAGATACTTTTCTAAATTCGCTGCTAGAATATTCTAATGCGTTGAGTTCTTGAGCACTTAAAATATAGCCATTAATATAATCGTTGTTCATCTCTAAAATATGAACCGCCAACTGGTAGTTTTCGATATCAAGTAGTTGGCGTGGATTATGAGCAGCGGTATCTAGATTTAAGTTACCAAAGATATCTGCAGGTGATTTATTCAGTACGTCAGCGGGAGACTTTTTAAGCAGTTCGGCCATGGATGTATTGATAAAAGATATTTTTTTATTTTTGGTGATAAAACAAACACCCTCATTTAGATGGTTAAATATCTCCGTAAGACGGATAATGGTAGATTGTTCTCTCCTTATTTTTTCTAAACTTCTCAAGGCATTCGCGAACAGATCTTTAAGCGATACCACAGTCATCGCTAATTGTCCGACCAGACCTTCATTAATGGCCAGCTCTACTGATATAGGTGAACCAATGACAGCATCAAACTTTTCTTTTTTGATTAGCTGAACGGTTCTTTTGGCATCGAAATAAGAATCGTAAGTGAACTGTTCGATATCTAGCAAAAAAACTTCTGAATAATCTTCTAGACTGACTGTAGTGGTAGATTTTCCGAGTAAAGCAATACGTTTGTATTGCTTCAAACTAGAGATGGCTTGGATAACATCAAACATACCTGTTCTAATGACCTGAATTTCAATACTTAGTATCTTTTGTAAATAACTAGCCGTTGCTCCTGTACACAAGATTATTTGACAACCATTGATGGTCAGTTGCTGCGCTACTACTTCAACATCAGAAATATGACATTCAACAAAACCAATATCTTGTGAATCAATCTCTAATATGGCTTGTTCGACCAAAGAACGAATCCCATTAATATTTGGGGTATGGATATAGGTAAATAAAATATTAATAGGTTTGTTATTAGACATCCGTTGCACCCTTAAAAATATACGTTATATAGGAGCACAGCTGTGCCCACCATCTACTTTAATCTCTACACCAGTAATTCCTTTACCTGCTCTTGATGCAAGTAATAATAGCGCACCATCTAATTCTTCAAAATCAACAAATTTGCGACTTGGAATACGTTTTAACAATTGTTGCCCCAAATCACTCATTAGGTATTCTTTATTAATATCAGTCACCATATATCCAGGAGCCACCGCGTTTACATTGATACCAAACCGAGCCAGCTCAACGGCCATCACTTCTGTTAGATGGCGTAAACCCGCTTTAGACGCACAGTATGGACTAACACCTAAGTTGACTGACTCAGACAAGACAGACGTAATATTAATAATAGCCCCTTTATTATGTGAAGCAATCATGTGCTGCGCGATTTCTTGCGAGCACTGCCAAGGAGCTTTTAGATTGGTGTTAACAATCTTGTCCCAATCGTTGTCATCATAATTCAAAAAGCTTTTGGTATCACTGACGCCTGCATTATTAATAAGAACATCTACCCTGACACCATTGTCCTCTAAACTACTTATCATTTGGTTAAAAGCTTGACGGTCATTTACATCTAATACAAAGCTATGAACGTTGATACCAAAGTCTTGTTCAAGATTTGCTTTTAGATGCTGCAATTTATCAGCACTTCTGGCACAGATAATAACATTTGCGCCTTTTTGGGCAAATAAAGTAGTGATATGTTTGCCCAAGCCGCCAGACGCACCTGTAATAAGAACATTCTTGTTATTAACATCAAATAAGCTCATTGTCATCGTCTCCTTAATCTTTCTTGCCTAGTAGTTTTCTTGCGACACTCATTCTATGAACTTCATTTGCGCCATCATAGATTCTAAAGCCACGAGCATCTTTAAAAATTTTGCAGACGATAGATTCATCTGTCATGGCCTGTCCGCCCAAGATCTGAACACTTCGGTCAATCACTCGCCAGATACCTTCAGAGCTAATAACTTTTACCAGACTTGATTCATAGTTACCTCGTTGTCCTGCATCTAGTACTTGAGCACAATAATGAATGGCCAATCTAGTACTTAATAAATCTATTTCATTATCCGCCAACATAAACCCCACGCCTTGATGGTCGCCCAGTCTTTTACCAAAGGACTGACGCTCTCTGGCATATTGTGTAGCAATGTCATGAGCTCGTTGAGCTTGCCCAAGCCAACGCATACAATGGGTTAGACGAGCAGGTGCTAATCGAACCTGAGCATATTTAAAGCCTTGTCCTACTTCACCTAGTACATTCTCTTTTGGGATTCGTAGGTTGTCGAACATTAACACACCATGACCACCTGCAAAACAAGAATCCATAGTATTCATATTTCTTTCTAATATAAATCCTGGCACATCGGTATCTGTCAAAAACATGGAAGCACTACCATCTTCCATCTTTGCCATAATGATGGCAAATGCCGCACCATCAGCGCCTGTAATGAGCCATTTTCGGCCATTGATGACGTACTCGTCACCTTCTAACACAGCAGTGGTTTGCAACATGGAAGGGTCTGAACCTGCACCTGGACTAGGCTCCGTCATAGCAAAACAAGAACGCGTCTCACCACTCACCATTTTTCGTAGCCAACGTTCTTTTTGTTCTGCATTAGCGACTAAATCTAACAAATGAATATTACCTTCATCTGGGGCATGAATATTCATAGCGATAGGGCCTAATGCAGAATAGCCTGCTTGTTCAAATGCAATGGCTTTTTGCATGTGTGACCAACCCAGTCCCCCCATCTCAACACTGGCATGCGGTGTGAGCAGTTTTGCCGCTTTAGCACGGCTAACAATATCGTCACGCAGCTCAGTACTTGGACCGTGGCTGTCCTGACGAAGGTCCTGCTCAAAAGGAATGATTTCTTTGGCGATGAAATCTTTTACCTGTTGTTGTAACGCTAATAAATCGTCTGATAATGTAATCATATGTTTATTCCTTAAACCCATTGTTATTGACATACATGTTATAAACATCGTCCATGGCACTATTGAATAACCCATTTTTAAGCGAATTATAAATAGTAAAATTTTGGAGCTTTATACGTTTGTGCAAAATTTGATTGTTTTTAACCTTTATATCTAAAATGTTTAAACACCCATAATCTTGCTCTTGGGTATAAATGTCTGCTAAGTGATGGTTATACATCCAGTTAATTATCACTCGGTTGACTGCATCGTGAGAAGATATCAAGATGTTTTGACGGCTTGGTTTAGACAATATCGTCTGCTCGAACCAATCAATCACTCGATGGCTAAACTCTTTCCAGCTTTCGCCTTGAATAAAATTTTCAAGCTGATTGGTCTGCAGTAGATACGCCTCTTTCAACGCTGTTTCAGATTGATCGTTAGGTAAGTCTTTGAGCCTTCCTGACTTAATCTCTCTAATAGCATCTACTGCCAATACCTTTTTTGAAGGTTGATATTGGGTTAATATTTCCGCCGTTTGTATAGAGCGGGGCATAGTAGATGAGTAAACGCTTTCAAAAGATATGTCTTTTAAACACTCAGCGAGTAAGCTAATTTGCTCAATACCTTGTGGCGATAACTGAGCATATTTTGGGTTTATGGGCTTATTATTTTCATCAAAATAAGCCACATGACCATGCCGTACTAGAAAAATACGTAGCCAAGAATCAGTCATGATTTGCTACCTTAGGATCAGTTATCTTTAATACCTCATTGTTTAATGATTCTAAAACCGTAGAAAGGTTAGAGATTTTCTTACCTTCTCGAATGTTCTGGCTCAACAATGCTAAGGCTTGTTCATTATCTTCAATTGGCATATCGGATACTGGTTCTAATATCTTATGAATATTTGAGGCATGATTTTCTTGTTCTAAGAGATAGCTTTTCAATAATTCAAAGCTTTTCATAACCATCAATAAGCTGTATTTATTGTCAGAGGTAGGCAAGAGCTCATTTTTAATAACAGTTTGACTGGTTTCTATTAAGTCAATGAACGTTTGCTGTTTCATACTTTATCTCCCAAGATATCTAGAATGTTTTTCTCAAGCTTAGGTACCATAAACTCGGTTAAAGCCAGTTCTAAAGAAGGTATTTCCATATCATCATTGCGATTTGACTGCTGCATAGCAATGATCGCCCAACGCACATGAGATAGTATGTGCCAAAACTTTAATTCGATCTTTGGCACATCAGCACCACAAACATCAGTATATGCTTGAGAGAAATCTTCATAAGAGCCAATGCCACCAGCAATATTCTTATTTTGACCAAAACGCCAGCACTTAGCCGTGAACCAACCAATGTCTTCACGGCGATCTCCCCATTGGGTAAACTCCCAATCAAGAATGCCTGAAATATGATTGTTTTCAATCATGATGTTGCCCGTACGAAAATCTCCATGTACCAGCACCAACTCATCAATACTAGGTAAATTATCAGCCATCCAACTAATGGCATACTCTAAAATAGGGTTAGTTGCTTGCAGCAAATCTAACTGCGCTCGAAAAGAGTGAATTTTGTCTGCAAGATATTGATCTTTATTAGGTTTAGGTAAAAATTCCGTTAATTCATCACCAAGAGGTACTTGATGAATAGAAGCCAATGACCTACCGATATCTTGCGTGATGTTTTTTCGGATATTGGCATCGGCCAGCCGAACCAGTTTATGGCCTTCAGCCACTCCGTTGATTTTCTGCATAATGAAAAAATCACTATTCAAAAAATTTGGGTTTTTTTTAAAATAGATTGGTTTAGGAACCTTAATTCCTAATTGGTATAAACGTGAGAGTAGTCGATATTCTTGCTCGCGGTCAGAGCTGACCGAAACAGCAGCTTCTGAGTTTTTTCGTAGGACTAATGCAAAATCGTTATCTTGAATCAACCAATTTTCTTGGATAGCACCACCGCTCATTTTTACCACTTTCAAGTGTGCCGTTACTTTCAAATTAAGCTGATCTACGAGGAGTTCTTTTAATTGATTAACTCTATAAATATCCATGACTATCCCTGTGTTAAATCGACTATCTTTTAATTAGCAAATTATATGCCAGTATTTTTTTATATATAAATCAAACACTTAATTATTTAGTACCTTTTCATAAATGAAATATATTTTCATTTATGAATTTCGATAGTTTTATTTCAGGTTGGTAATACGCTTGTCTAGCTCATATAAATCGATTTTCAAAGTATGAAGCCGAATACTTCCAACAGTTATTTAGTACTAGAAAAAAATGGTGCCATTATTTCAATAAGCAGACCCTATTATTCGAATCATATAGCTGATCATTAAACAAAAACTGAGCAGTACTATAAGAGAGCACTATGTATTAGGCTAAAAGCTTGGATGCTGCTAATATGCATATAACTCGACCTACATTTGGTCTTAAATTGAACCGTCATATAAGCATGCGTTAAAGCCAACAACCATTGGAGTTGTACGGATATCAATCAATGATCTTGGTAATAGGTAGATAGTATTAATGAATTGGGAACAGTGGATAGCAGAAAATAGAAAACAAATTGAGCACGTTGTGGGGTATGAAGAAAACTTTGTTAGAAGTATTTTAGCTAAAATTCCCGAAATAAGCCCCGAGGATGTCACTGCACAATTTCATTTTACTGATTCAAATGGAGGTAACAGATATATTGACTTTATGATTGTGAATGAGGTAAAGGGCTATCGATTACCTATTGAGTTAGATGGCTACTGGAAAGTAACTAATTATCACGATTTCAACGATATGTTGGAAAGGCAAAATGATCTAGTACAGATATACGGTGTTCTGCTGAGATATACCAATAATAAAATGAATCAACAGCCTGATAAAATAGTTAGAGAAATTAGAAAAACATTAGAGTTACAAGGTAAGAACCAATTGAGCCAAGAAATGCTAGAAAAGCAAGAACAACAGCGTGTTGCTGAATATCAACAAGAGCTCAACCAGCTAAAAGATGAGCTGATACAGCAGCAAGAAACACATATGCAGTCTTCATCTACGATTACTAAAAGTGAAATTGCAAGCATTCAAGCAACGATTGCTGCTCTACAATCTAAGATAGAACAAAATAACACTCCAGCGAAAGTAGAAGTAGCAAGAGACAATATTGCTGTCAAGCACTCTAAAGAGCTTGTAAAAACTAAAGTTACAGCCAATCAAATGTTAGTAGCAGGTTCTGCTGGGTTAGTTATTGTCGCTCTAGGAGCTAATGCATTCTTTAGCAAAAACAAACAAACTAGTTTTGAGACGACTGAGAGTAGTTCACTGTTGCTGTTGACCACTACAAAGCAGAAGCGGTTAAGAGATTCAGACAACATAGCTTCAATTGATATGAAGCACTAAAATTTCAGTGCTCAATATTAGTCAATATGGAATATAGAAATGCTAGAACCATTACAGACCCAAGATGCATCGACTTGGCTAATTCATGCAGTTTATTATAATAATCTATGGCATCAATGCGATGATTATTTACGTACAAACCCACTTCCTGAACTCAGTAAAGTTGAAAATAATTATTATAAAAGCAGACGTACTTTACTGTTGAACCAAAAACAGAATTGCCAGCTTACAGCATTAAGACTGACTTATAGCGAGAGTCAACTAAATGAATATCTAGAGCATGATTTGATACTAATGCTTGACCCTGATGAAAAAGGCATAAATGGAGATGGTGTTTTTTATTCACTTTATGCTCGTCAGCATCCAGATAGAAAATGTCATATTCCCTACAGTGTTTTGCTAGAAAATCTAACCAAAAAAGAGCAACTTTTTTTTAACCTTTAACCTTTAACCTTTTGTTTAATTTGAGAGTCATATGGATTTAGGTAATATATTACAGAGTATACTTGGGCTGGTTTTTAATAAATTTGAAATTACGGCAATGGCATTAGAACATAACCCTTATATATTCTTTGCTATTTTAATAGCATTTTTATTTTTTATTGCAACTGGTGCTTTAGCGCTGAAAAAGACTAACAATGGCGCAAGTAGTATCCTAAAGTTTGCGCCTAGTATCTTAACCAGTTTAGGGCTATTAGGTACATTTTTTGCTCTTACCGAATCTTTAGTAGGGTTACAGCTAAATGATTTAGGTAATATCAATAATGAAAATTTGTCTGACTTCATTAAAAGCTTAGGTTCAGTTTTTAGTTTTTCTATATTAGGTATAAGCTCTGCAATATTTTTTATGATTGTTAACTTCTCCATATTGGCTCGTAGAAACAATCAAATTTTAAATCAAAAAGTTAATTCTAAAGTTGAAATGCAAAGTCGCCAAACTAAGTTAGATACACTTAATATGTCAACTTTAAATGAACTGAAAAGCCATAGTCAGTATCTGAACAATTTGGCTAATATTTCATCCAAAACCAATATCCAAAGTGATTATTTACAAGAAATAAGTGGTCTGACTAAGCAGCAAGGTGATGTGCAAAAAACCCAAGCAGAAGCGCAGCAGCAACTATTTATGACTCTTAGTAATACTTTGACTCGTATGTCTAGTGCGATTACAAATATCGAAACTGGCTACGATATGGACAAGCTGGGCGATGTTATTTCTGAAAAAATTGGAGAAGTACTCACAGAACCCTTAGCTAAAATGACTCAGGCATTAGAAAAAAATAATAGTGATGTCATTCATAAGTTATTGGCTGATTTAAAAGAAGATATATTAATACCTATCAAAAATGAAATTGCCGCTACCAATGAGACGACCAGTAAAGTTATTGAGGCAGTTGATAAAAGTCAAGTCACTAACACTCAGTTGATTGTAAAACTGGGGGATGTGACTCAGCAGATGGGTAATTTTGTCACAAATACAAATTTACTAGTCAGCGCAATGGCGTCTACAGTAGATCAGATGGAAACGTTACAGCAAAATCAAGATAAAACATTAAAAGAATTCAATACTGATCTACAAGACAATCTTGCTGGTATTCAGCCTGCCATTGAAAAGGGTATGAAAGCTGCTGAAGACGGCATGACAAGCTCAATTACATTAGCAACCACTGCTATGAAAGGTGCAATACAAAGCAGTGTCGAAGAAATATCATCGACAGTCGCTAAAATGGGTGAGTTGCAGGTTACTCAGGACAAAACGCTAACAGACTTTAATGTGGGTTTAAAAGAGAACCTTGCAAGTATTCAGCCTGCTATCGAAGACGGTATGGAGACTGCTAAAAATGGAATGGTAAGTTCGATTACCTTGGCAACAACCGCCATGAATACGGCGATGAGTGGTGTTATTACTCAAATATCTGAAGACGTTGTTGAAAATTTAGGTGGTGTATTAGTCAAATTCGATAGCAATATGAATGGTCATTTAACTCGTATGAACGATGAGCTTTCAGATACAGGGTCACGAGCAGCTGTCTTGATTGATTCTAGTGCCAGTGCATTAAGAGATACTTTAGGTGATATTGATAAGACATTAGATGACTCCTCAAAAAAACTAAAAGACGAATTAGAAGCCTTCAGAACAGAGTATCAATTTAGCCTAGATACCTTCTTCACACAACAGAATGAAGCCCTTGAGCAAACCCTTGGCGTCCAGAATAAGAGATTACAGGAAACGACAGATCAACTCGGTAAGCAGTTTGAAGGTATGGATGAGGCACAACGAAAACTTAATGAAGAATCATTAAAAACTATAGATAGATCACGCGAAGTGTATGGGCCACTCCTGAATCAAATGGCAACCATCGCAACCACTTTGAATAAAGGTCAAAGTACGTTAGTCAAAGACCTACGAGCTATGCAAGATCACACTGATGACATTAATGACGCACTTAAAGAATTAGGGCAGACGATGCCAAAAGAATTTACCAAAGCCTTTGAGACGCTAAATGATGCTTATATTAATAAATTTAACACTAGTAATGCAGTTTTAGAAAAAATGATGAAAGAGATGATTACTGCCTCCGCGGTATTGTTGACTGCCAGTAATAGCATAAATCAAGATGACGAATAAAGGAGCACACACATGCTAATGTATGACGATGAACCTTTAGAGAGTTATGAAGAGGATGCCACCACTTGGATTGCTTTGGCTGATATGATGACAGGATTGATGGCAATATTTTTGGCATTGAGTATTGCTATCTTGTCTATGCAGCAAGATAAAAAAGATGCCATTATTTTGGCAGTGTCGGACAATTTAAAAAAAGCACTAGAAGAGAAGGGTATCCCTGCCAATATTGATAAAAAAACAGGAAGGCTTATTGTTTCAGAAAAAACCAATTTTGGTTATGGAGAGGCTACGCTTAAGGACGAGGGTAAACAAAGCCTCGATATTATTATGCCAGTCTATGCCAAAGCTATATTTGGATTGACTCTGGAGCAACAAAGTAGGATTGATCGTATTGTCATTGAAGGTCACACCGATAGAGTTGGTAGCTATACCTCAAATATGACCTTAAGTAGTCAGCGTGCAAACGCTATCTTGGCACACGTCGACAGCATGCCAGAATTTGCTTATAAACAACAATTTTTACAGAAGCTGACGGCCGTTGGACGTGGCGAAAATGATGCCAGCACCCCAGATGAAGTCGCCAATCCAGATGATAGAAACGTGGTCATACGGTTTGAGTTCAAAGAAGGCGATGACCAAGAGACTTCTTTAAAAGCTCCAGAAGATACAGTTGAGAAACTGAATCAAATGACCTCAGCACCACAAATATGAGTAACTATTCGCTATGAAAAAAAGTATGTCTGTTAATTTTATTGCCGACTTTTCTCACATTAATGCTGACACCATGAAATCATTAATTCATCAGAGCTTGTTTGATAACATGCCCTGGCAAACATTGGATCTGAGTGTTTTGCAAGAAGTGGATATCGATGCTGATCTTAAAAAACGTGCCGAGCAAAAATTTGATACTTTAAAAATAAACCAGACCAGTGCCTTTAGTGTTATTGATGTACTGGCATTAGTGATCATCGAAAATGAAGAATGGAAAAATAAAGCCATTGCTAAAACTGTCACTAATAATTGGTGGCTATCTGCTCTAGAGATGGAGGATCAACAGGCACTATATGCCAGCTTAGTATTGGTACTGCAATATCAGCGAAACCCTGAGTTGTATGAGAAATTTGCTAATATATATGCCTTAAAAGCACTAATAGGAATGTTATTAGCAGATGATAGTTATAAGTGGCAAGACAATATGCTTAAGCTTTCAGTGAAAGCCTTATTGTCTCAGCAACCTAGCCATTTTGCTACAGTAGCATTAGAAAACCATATTACAGTTCATCAACTGTTATCCAAGCATAAACTGCCAGTGAGTACGGATTTTGAAAGTAAAGCAAATGAAGAGTGGCTTGCTCTATATCTAAAACTGACAGAAAAACAACTATCTTCCTATAGCCGCGCCATTAACCCTTATCTCAAGCGTCGGTCCGATATACATTCTGCCGTCAGTCGTGCTGAATCGATTTTTAGTAATCGTTACTTCAAAACAGATTTATCGACACTCGAAAAGCAAACGCACAAATTTACGGATATTCATATATGGCTAAAAGAGTGGAATAAAAATCCTGCATTCAAGCAATTATTAGGTAAAGAATATCAACAGATTCTGCGTTGCTGGCTGGGGGCAGGAAACTATTACCAATTAGAAAAAGCGGTGAGGTACATCGCGCAAGTCAACGATGAAGATATTGAAAGTAATCGTAGTATCTCTATCAACCGCTATATATTTTGGACAAACTACCAGCAGCATATTATCGATTATTGGTTATTGATTCCTAGTAATCAACAAGCTAAGTACCAACCTATATTTGCCACTGCTAACATTAAATTGGTGAGTAAGGAGTCCACCTTAAATTACTCTAGTTCAATGATTGCAGAAAATGTAGCTTCGGTACCAACAGTCTTACTTAAGTTTGATGATTATTACTTTATTCAGCCTTTAGTTAACACAGGAGGGAAAGCTGACTTAGTGATGACGAGCAGTGTGGCGCTCCTAGATAGCGCATTACAACCTAATGAAATAGAAAGCCATGTTTTTAATAACATTGAACTCAATCTTATCCATGATCATATGTTTTTGTGGCAACGAGATATGGCAATGTGCCTGAAAGAGAGTTTTAAAATCATTATGGGTAATCCTAATAGGTTTGTGTACACGCCTACTTTTGGTGATAGCTTTATCAATCCAAGTAAGAATATAGACCATAAAGGACGATTAGAAAATATAGAGCGTTGGTATAAATACTCTCGTCACAAAGATGAGTTGGATAAATATGCTATTAGCTACCAAAAGCGTCATGTACGGCATGGATGATTGAACCACTCTAGGATTGTAGTGGTCAACTAATCTAGGACACCTGATAAGAGATTTTTATCAAAGTAGCGTTTCTCTTTTTCAGCTGGTGTTAGATAATTATTGAAAGTATGCGGTCTCACGGTTTGATAATAGCCCCCAATATAGTCAGTAATGGCGGTTGATGCCTCATCGATATTCTCATAACCACCTTTTGGTATCCATTCTGTTTTAAGGCTTCTAAAGAATCGTTCTGTTGGGGCATTATCCCAACAGTTTCCGCGACGGCTCATACTTTGCGTTATGCCATTACAACTGGCCACGGATTCAGCGAATGTCTTACTGGTGTGGGTACCTTGATCAGAGTGAAACAACACGCCACTTGGCTTTAAGCGAGTCTGATACGCCATCTGCAACGCCTTAGCGGTCAGTGCGCTATCAGGGGAATCTGATACAGAAAAGCCAACAATACGACGGGCATACAAGTCTAAAGTAACGGCTAGGTAGCACCAGCCGCCTTTGATGCGAATATAGGTCACATCACCTGTCCAAACTTGATTGGGTGCTGTTGGGCTAAAGTTATGGTTCAATAGGTTTCCATGGATTTTATGCGTGTTATCAGCGTGCTTATATTTATGCATTTTTATTTGACGACTTTGAAGTCCCATCTGCGCCATGAGTTTACCTGCTATATAACGAGTCAGCTTGATGCCATGTTCATTCATCATGATGGCGGCAATGCTACGAGCACCTGCTGAGTGCTTTGAATCGTTGAATATTTGACGTATTAAGGCTCTAGTTTTGACGGCTTCAAGGCTAATTGGCTTGGGCTTTAGTCCATAGTAGTAACTACTCTTCATCACGCCAAACAGCTTGCACAGAAGGCTTTTATTGACCTGCTTGTCTTGCTCTGCAAGTTGACTGATTAACGATAGCCGTTCAGGCTGTCCAAGGCCAGCAGAGCAGAAGCCTTTTTTAGTATGTCTCGCTCCATAGTCAGCCGTTTAACCTGTTTACGCAGTTCTTGGAGCTCTCGCTGCTCATCTGTTAAGGCGTTGCCGACTTTAGGTGCTTCGCCATTTATTTCTTGACGGTACTGAGTGTAGTGGTCAACTAATTTAGGACAGCTAATAAGAGGTTTTGATTAAAGTAACGTCTCTCTTTTTCTGCTGGTGGCAAATAATCATTAAAACTATGTGGTCTCACGGTTTGATAGTAGTTCCAGATATAATCAATAATGGCACTTTTAGCCTCAGCGATGTCCTCATAACCACCTTTTGGTACTTCGCTATCGCTATGCCTTGCGTCACTAAAACAGTCTCCCAGACTGTTGAGCTATGCTGAAAAAACCGTACACCTAAACTTGGTAAACTAAGCGTATTAATCGGAGTTTATCATGACCAAGAAAATAAGAAGCTACAGTGACGAATTTAAAGCCGAGGCCGTCAAGAAGATAGCAGACAATAATGGCAATATCTCAGCGACCGCAAAGCACCTTGGCAT
>NZ_PJBU01000103.1:0-45428 GCF_002863645.1 Psychrobacter sp. MES7-P7E
AGATTTGTCCTTTACAAAACAATCAAATAATGGCTATTGTTCAGTCTTATTATAAGCCTGGAAAAAATGTAAGATCAGATATATCTAATTTACAACTCTTCAATATGTTGCCAAAAACACCTATGACTGCAATATTGTTAGGTCAAATATTAAGTCATGATCCAAAGGAAATTCCTTCTACTCTTACTGAGCTATATAGCAAGTTTACAGAAATTGTATTATTCAGATGGAGTGGAGATAACTTACAGTCACAAACAGAATATGAAATATTTAAAAATGTTTGTGGTATTTTTTCTAAATACTTATTAGATTATAATTTGACTACTGTATCTATGGGTGAATTAAAAGAAATTATTGATGAGTATCTCTCTGAGAGGAATTTGGATATCGATAAAAATAAAATTTTTGAAAAACTTGCTTATAACAATGAGATTTTCATTACTAATTATAAAGCTAATACAATTCGTTTTAAGCATAGATCTTTTTGTGAGTTTTTCTACGCGAGAGCTTTATTTCAAAATAAATCATATAAGATGAATAAAGAGATATATAACCCTTACTGGCAAAATGCTTACTTTTTTGTTTTCGGATTAATAAAAGATAGTTCCAATTTGATAACTAGTCTGAGTGAAATAGAGTTTGATAGCTATGGATTGAAGATAAATCAAGTAGCTACGAACGCGCAATTTCTTCTAGCAGCTTACGTTTCACCATATACTGCTATCGAAAACCAACTTGACCATAGTATTAATATCGCCGCTAATACAGTTTTAGAAATTTTAAATGATCCTGCAGAGGCCGAAACGCTAAAATCTCTGGACATGGGTCGAATCGAATTAATGATTTTTATGTGCATAGTTATATCTCAATGTTATAGCTATGATTTTTTTGATAAGGCTCTAAGAAATATTGGTGATACAATTACTGGCGATACAAAAGAATTTTCTGATACTGATTGGTTAAAGTTACTTTTTATATCTGCTACATTAGCTGTCAAAGGAGATTCGCAATACATAGATATAATTACAAAAAACTATGTTGAGAAGAAAATGTATTTAGATAATGACCAGTTAAGTATTTTATTGAATTTAATTTACAGTAATAATTTCGAGATAAATAGTAGCACTAGACAGTTTTTGAAACTATATAGACGGAGGGTTCCAAAGAGCTCGAACTTAAATAAAACTATTGATTTGCTGAGTAAAGGTAAGCGTGAAGATGCGCGGATTTTTAATAACTCTAATAGGTAATTACTATAGACATCTTACACAACTCTTCGCTAGCCTGTTAAGGGAAGTCAACGGAATGGTACTTTTACAAGAAGCCTTATGATTTATTAAAATGAGTATTTAATATTTTAAGTATTATCTTTGAGGGAATACCATGAAACATCTTACCGTCGGACAACGCTCGCCTTTAAGCAACCTTGCTATTGACGATACCGCACCCATCACGCTCAAGTTCACTCGCCAAAGCCTGATAGAGATGGACATCAGCTGCTTTGCCTTAGACGCAGCAGGCAAACTGATCAATGATGATTACATGGTGTTTTATAATCAGCCAACCTCACCGTGCGGGCAAATCAAGCTCACCCATTACGAGTCGCAGCCAACGGCAAATAAAGGCATCCAAGCCGAGTTTGAGGTGAATTTATCTAAACTGGCGGATAATATAGACAGCTTGTTTTTTGTATTATCAGCCGACACGCCGCTCAATCAAATTCAATCGTTAGAGATTGGCATTTGGCAGCAGTCGCAAAAAGCGCACGCAGAGTATCAAGCAGCAGACTTTGCTCAGCAGCAAGCCAGTATGCTGATGCAGCTTTACCGTAAGAGTGGCGTGTGGCGAGTCTCCAACGTCGCGCAAGGCTTTAATGGTGGACTTGCCGCCATCGTGCAGCATTTCGGTGGCGATGTAGAAGAGAGTAACCCACAAGTACGCGAGCCGACCGTAGCACCAGTGCAAGCAAAACCGTCGCTCGAGAAGGTCATGCTAGACAAAGCGCCAAAACTGGTCAATCTGGCCAAAAAAGCCACCATATCGCTTGAGAAACGCCAATTGCAGCAATTAACCGCAAAGGTAGCTTTGGTGCTAGATGCCTCAGGCTCAATGAATAGACAGTACAAAAAAGGCCGCGTGCAAGAAGTGGTCAATCGCATATTGCCATTGGCAGTGAACTTCGATGACGACCAAGCACTAGACTGCTGGGCATTTGCCCGAGATCCGCAGTATTTGGGCGAGATTGGACTGAGCAACTATGACGGTTTTATTAACAACGCTCATGGCGGCTGGCGTAAATGGGCACTTGGCCCGCGCATCAACAATGAAGCAGAGGTCATGAAAGCCGTGACAGAGTTTTATCAAAAGGACGGCTTGGATGTGCCTATCTACGTGCTATTTATCAGTGATGGCGGGGTAAATGACAATCGCGGTATCACAAGAGTCATGACGGAAGCCGCGAAACTGCCGATATTTTGGCAGTTTGTGGGCTTAGGTGGTCGTGGTTATGGCATCCTAAAAAAACTAGACGACATGACAGGGCGCGTGATTGATAATTGCGACTTTTTTGAACTCGATGATTTGGATGACATTAGCGAAGAAGCACTGTATGAAAACATGCTAGAAGAGTTCCCAATGTGGCTAAAAGAAGCCAAGCAGCTTGGTATAGTCACTTCACTATAAAAGTATTAGTGCGCTAACCTCACTATTCGATTACAGCTAAATAAAAAACCGCCACAGTTAAACGATGGCGGTTTTTTATTATTTAAAATATTGTAACTTCTAAAGTGTCTATAGCGCCCACAGCGACTGATATTGCTCATCAGTCAACGTCACGATATCGATTTCGGCTAGCATCTCGCGCAGTTCTTGCCATTTATCCGCATCAGGCTTGATAGGCGTGAGCAATCTGCCCAGCGTATTATCAATAATGGCATCCATCAGCGTATCTGCTTCGGTTTTACTATAGTCATAATACATACGGTGGGCTGTGGTTGGCTCGTTTTTACACAGCTCTGTCATTTGATTGGTCACTTGGATAAAGGTATCTATCGCTTCCTTTTTCGCGCTATAGATCTCATCCGTCGTCAGAATCTCTAACGCTGAAAAGTTCGGATAAGGTGACAGATGCTGATCGATAAACGTAAAGTCCAACCCTTCATGAATCGCCTCAATGCCCTCAAAGTTATAGAAGCATAGCCATGCACCATCTAGGCTTGGGTCTTCTTGCAGGTTTTTGATGTGATAAAAGTCTTTTTGTACAAAGCTCACATTATCACGGCTGATACTAAAGCCGTTCTTCTTGGCATAGCGAGCCAATATCTCAAAGCCAATACGATTGGTTTTTTCCTCAGCGGCAGGGGTGCAGATGCGAATCGGTTGATTGTTTTTTAATTTTTCCATGCTAGCGCGTTGCATCAATATGCCGCCATCGGTCTCAAAAAAGCAGCCTAGCGCACGTAGATTAGGCGCGTAATGTTCAAACAGATGGATAGGCTCATTGACATGCAAATCGATACTTTGGTTTTGTAATTCGGCAAAGCCATCATAGTGGTCATCTGGCTCGATAATGGTGATATCAAGCCCTGCTTGCTCATATGCGCCCGTGGTCACACCCGCAATAAAGGGCAGGTGATCAGGGTTCAAAAACCATTCGAGAGTGAGGGTCAGTTTGGTGGTCGACTGCATGGTTGTTTCCTACGTCAGTGCTAACTGCTTCAGGTTCACGGGTGTGTCTCAGCGATGATGTGGGCTGTGTTTACAGCGTTAAATCAAAGCACCCCGACAAGATTGATTGGTATTGCATTGCATTATTTTCGATCAGTACTGCTAATGGCTATTATCGATAGCTACTGCGTCATCATAGACGACTTACAAGATGGGATGCAAGCGTATCGGGAAAGACGATGGCAGGTGATGACTGGTGTTCGTTAACCGCTCTTTACGACAGCTGTTGCTTATCATGGCTTACCATAGCTTTTTATAAATGCTTTCAATCAACGTGTTAATAGAAGAATGCAGCATTTATTATTGGTACTTACCCAATTACTAACCAAACATACCTATCAATAGCAAAAACCTCATATAAATAGTCTTGTGCACAGACGGACGATATTGCATGATTAGCCTTCTATGCCACCGCTTATATAATAGGCGCTACTCTAGACAATCGACATTTGGCATAACTGACAACTTACACGACCGAAAACTTATATGACCGACAATAAAAAAGCGTTCTATTACCGACCCAAGACTGATCAATCCAACAGCCCAATGCTGCGTTGGACCTTTGTGACGCTTGGTTGGCTGTTTTTTATCTTAGGTATTATCGGTATATTGTTGCCAGTGATGCCTACTGCGCCTTTTATCTTGCTAGCAGCAGGCTGCTGGGCACGCAGTTCTCGACGTTTTCATTTTTGGCTGATTAATCATAAATACTTTGGTAAATTCGTCCGTGACTGGGAGGAGAATCATGCCGTTCCGCTTTATGCCAAGTGTTTAGCGACGGTTATGATGGCAGCATCAACAATTATGTTATTTTATCGTTTGCCTGCCGATATGATGTGGATGGCATGGGCGGTAGCCGCTGTCTGTAGTGGGGTAGCGATATATTTGTTCCGTTTACCAAATGCCTAAATCCGTTGCAATTTGCGCCAAAATCAGCCAATAAACGGCTCTGGTTACACGAAACATGAGATAAGACTTGCGATACTGGGATGTACCCCTTATAATACGCCCAAGCTTAAGAGCAGTTCTGCACCAAATCATTACCTCGTAGTATTAGTTATAATCCTTCGTTTTAATATTTATCGTTCAGTAGCTATTTGCAAGCGTTACCGGTCACTAGACCATTAATAAATTTAAAAGTAGGATTATACTATGTCAGACGTTCAAAAAGGTACAGTTAAGTGGTTCAACGAAGCTAAAGGCTTTGGTTTTATCGCTCCAGAAACTGGCGCAGACGTTTTTGCTCATTACAGCGAAATCACTGGTTCAGGTTTCAAAACTTTGGCTGAAGGCCAAGAAGTTGAGTTCACTGTAACTCAAGGCCAAAAAGGCCCACAAGCACATAACATCGTTGCTATCTAATTTGTCTTTATAGACAGATAGATGAATAGATGTAGAAAAGCGAACCTTCGGGTTCGTTTTTTTTCGTCTATGTTTTGGTATTTAAGATATGAGTACTGAAGCGAGTAGAAGTCTTATTCGAAAGATTTTAACTAATCATATTAAATCAAATAACAGATGCAAAAGGGCCTCCGACTATAGATAGTTGGAGGCCTTTTATATTGTGCAATGATACCAGCAGTTAAGAGTGAACATTTAGCTTATTATATAAAGCTAATGCCGATATTAATCAGACCACCGCCCAGTATTAACCAGCCAAACATAATGGCACCTAAGATAAGCGGTCTAACGCCAGCTTGCTTGATCGCACTTAGATGAGTGGTTAGACCTAATGCAAACATGGCCATCGTAAGTAGCACATCATCTAGCATCACCATACTGCGTACGACACTCTCAGACATCGGCACCCATGTATGTATCAACACAATACCGATAAAGATAAACGCAAACCATGGCACTTTAACTTGTTTAACACGAGTCATAAATGATGCTGTCTCGTTTTTACTGCTCTTATCTTCTATAGCGGTATTATCTATGGTGCGCTCTTTGGTTAGCGCAAACGATAACACAAGCAGGAAAGGCGCAAGCATCATGACGCGTATCATCTTGGTCACGACAGCGGTATCACCAACCTCGGTATTGATTGCATTACCTGCGACTACGACTTGCGCCACCTCATGGACGGTTGAGCCAGTGTACATGCCGTACTGCTGGGCGCTTAGCCAAGGTTTTAACCAACCAAGATGATAAAGAAAAGGATATAGCAGCATCGCGATAGTGCCAAAAACCACCACAGTTGCCACGGCGATAGTGACTTTATGAGCTTGCGCGTTGACGACTGGCTCTGCGGCGACGACGGCAGCAGCACCGCAAATACTTGCCCCTGAGCCAATCAAAATCACCGTTTCTTTATCAACTTTTAACCATCTAGTACCTAACCAGTAGGTCAGCATAAAGGTCGATGTCAGTACGAGCGCATCAGTCATAATCGCTGGCATACCGACGCTCGCAACTTGTGTCATGGTTAGCTTAAATCCATAAAACATAATCGCAAGTCGCAATATCTGACCTTTGGCAAAGCAAACGCCACCGTTTAAACGTTCAGCGAGTTTAGGATAGATGGTATTGCCTAATATCATGCCTAGCAAAATCGCTAGCGTCAAAGACGACAAGCCGACGATACGGCCGTTTGACCATACATCCAGACTACTGTCCAACCATAAGCAAAATAAACTACCGATCAGAACAACTACCAATCCTGCCAAGTGACGGTGATTAGGGGTATAGTTATGAACAGAGTTGCTGACTGATTGGACGAGTGTGTGCATGACGCGGCATCCTATTACTTATATTAAGATAAGCATAAGCTTATGAATAGACAGTATATGCCCGCTATATTTATAATAAAAACAGATTAATAAGATATAAACTATCGATTTTTTAGGTTAAGGCTTATGATAGAAGTCGATATGCCGCGTATAAGCTGCAATGAAAGACATGCATATTGAACAAGACAAGCTAAAAAATGACATAAGGTATTATTGATATCATGAAAAAATCTGTGCAGACAGTGCCAAAGATTACGCTTAAGCAGCTTGCTGTTTTTGTCAGCATTTATCAGACAGGCAGCACCAGTCGCGCCAGTGAGGAGCTGCATTTATCACAGTCAGCGGTCAGTAGTTCGCTGACAGAGCTGGAGTCCAGACTACAGATGCCACTGTTTGAGCGCGTCGGTCGTCGGCTCAATCAACACCCTAATGCCCATCCTATTTATATACAGGCTCAGGCTATCTTGGGTCAGTCGCTCACGCTTGAGCATTATCATCAGTATCAAGCAGGACAGATTCATATCGGTGCTAGTACCACTATCGGCAATTATGTGCTGCCATCATTGCTTGGTAAGCTATATGAAGCGCTGCCCGATGCTAATGTTGATATGTATATTGCCAATACCCAAGAGGTAGTTAGCGAGGTTGAGCAATTGAATATAGACATCGCACTGGTAGAAGGAATGCCGCGTCCGATAGATATGAAAGTTATTGAGCAGCGCGAATGGCGTACTGATACACTGATGATATTTGCCAAGCGTGATAGCAAGTGGTTAAAGAATGTGGCTATTTATAGCCAAGATAAGGACTGCTATCAGCTGACCATTCATCAGCTAGCGCAGTTACCACTATTGGTACGTGAGGCAGGGTCGGGCACACGGCAGATTATCGATGAGCAACTGCTTAAGTATCTACCTAATGCAGAAGTGGTGAAGGCGATACATCAATCAGAGGCCATTAAGCACATGGTGAGTGCAGATATTGGTCTTGGTTGTCTATCACAGCATGTGATTGAGACGGAACTCGCGACAGGTGAGTTGGTACAAGTAAATGTAGCAGGAATTGATTTATCGCGTACATGGTGGCTGGTCTGGCACAAAGCTCGGCACCAAAGCCCCATTTGGCAAACCTTTATAGATATTATTCAACAGGGTTAAGCAATGACTCTAAAACCTATCAACCATAAAAAAGCGCAGCGTTAAAAGTTACGCTGCGCTTTTTTGTTTAGGATATGCTTGATATTAGATAAGACAATCGAAGCATATTGTTATGCTGAAACAGGCTTGTCCAGTCGCACCACAAAGCTATCGCAAGGTACATTAGGTAAGATATTATCTGCTGTCGCGCCACTAATCCATGCAGCGATACCGGTACGCTTATGACGACCGATGACCAATAGATCGACATCATGTTTATGACAATAGCTGACGATACCTTCACTGCTAGAGATGGCAGTTGTGACTTCTGACGTTGCTGCATTTAGCTGATTGCGTTCAAGGAACTGCGCCAGCTTTGCACGAGCTTCTTGGCAGCGTTCATCATCAATCTCATCGTATAGGCTAGAGGCAGGTACCAGCTCGTAGCCAAAGCCAACCATGGTGTCTTTGACAATATGCAGAACTGATAGCTTAGAGCCTGGACGGTTTTCGACGATGCGCTTGGCCTTTTGTGCGACTATATCTGCATCAGAGAGTAAGTCGGTAACCAGTAAAATATGTTCGTAACTCATAGCGTCTTCCTCGTGTCAGATAGTATTTACTATAGCACTACTCTAGGGCGCTGTTAAGTAAAGCTTGTCGTCTTTAGCAGCGGATTAGAGTAATGCCAATTATTCCAAGACAGGCTGATCAAGCTTCACCACTAAACTGTCGCAAGGGACATTTGGCAAGATACTATCGGCAGTGGCTCCTACCAACCAAGCGGCAATACCATGGCGTTCATGACGTCCAATGATAAGTAAATCGACGTCTTTTTCACGGCAGTAATTAATGATACCTTTGCTATTAGAGATGGCAGCGGTGACCTCAGAGTTGATCGCTTCTAGCTCGTTACGTGCGAGGAATTGCGCCAGTCTAGCCCGTGCCTCTTGCCACTTTTCACTATCGACATCACCCGAGAGACTAGAGGCAGGCACAAGTTCATAACCAAAGCGTACCATATCATCTTCAACGATATGCAAGACGGACAGTCGGGCTTCAGGAGAGCCTGCGAGAATACGCTTGGCTTTTAGCGCCACTTTGTCCGCATCGGATAGCAAATCAGTGACCAGTAAAACATGTTGGTAGCTCATAAGGTACTCCACTCCTGTTAATAGTTAACTTTATAGTAGCAGTGCAAATCACCTTTGTTAAGCGATAAATCCATAATAAAATTGTGGATATTGATGGATTTGTAATTATAAGGCTTTAATGGCTACCCGCGTAGATTACTGTGTGGTGGATTATTACATGGCTGCTGCCTTGACTTATCCATGTCGCAGCCCCACTAATAGCGCTAAGCCAACTCTTTTTTAGCCAATTTATTACTCTATTTTCCCTGATAGTCAGGGCACTATACGCATGATAAGCGATAAGGATAACTATGACGGACACGCCATTTACTGCTGATTTAACGCTGCATCCAGCATTTGAGCTGATTGAGCATCGCCATATTGAGGCGCTATCGATGGATGTGCTGATTAGTCAGCATGTAAAAACAGGAGCGATGCATTATCATCTGGCACACCCAAGTGATGAAAATGCGTTTTTAGTCGGTTTTCGCACCCAGCCAATGGACTCAAAAGGCGAGGCGCATGTCTTAGAGCACGTGGCATTATGTGGCTCGAACAAGTTCCCAGTACGTGATCCGTTCTTTTCAATGATTAAACGCTCGTTAAATACGTTTATGAATGCGATGACTGCAGCCGATTGGACTGCGTATCCGTATGCGACGCAAAACAAAAACGACTATTTTAACTTGCTCGCTGTATATCTGGATGCGTCGTTTTTCCCAAATATCCATCCGCTCGATTTTGCCCAAGAAGGCATCCGCGTAGAGCTTGACGAAAATGATAAGCCGCAGTTTAAGGGTGTTGTTTTTAATGAGATGAAAGGCGCGATGAGTGGCGAGATTGATCAGCTATATCATACGGTTGCTCATCATCTGTTCCCAACGACGACCTATCATTATAATTCAGGCGGCGATCCTGCTGATATCCCTGACTTGACACACACTGAGCTGACAGAGTTTCACCAGAGCCATTATCATCCGTCAAACAGTGTCATTATGAGCTTCGGTAATATCCCTGTTGCTGAGACGCAAGCGAAGATACACGAAGATGCTTTGATTCAATTTGAAGCAGGCAAAAAGCATGTATCGCGTCCAGAGCAACGTTTGTCTGCGCCAATCAGCGCGGTTGATACTTATACTGCTGACGAAGCCGGCCCAGATCAGACGCATCACGTGGTTGCTTGGTTACTACCATCGATTACCGATCCTAAGCAGCGTTTGGCATTGCGTCTATTAGAGGGCGTGCTGATTGAGCATGCAGGTTCGCCATTGCGTGCTTATCTCGACAGCCATCCGCTGGGTAAAGCACCAAGTCCACTATTGGGTCTTGATGACAGCCATTATGAAATGGTCTTTTATACGGGTCTACGTGGTTCTAACCCTGAACACGCCGAAGCGGTCGAGCAGGGCATTATTGATTTGCTGACCGAAGTGGCAAATTCACCAGTTGATGACGAGACAATCGAAACCATTCTGCATCAGATTGAGATTGATCAGCGTCACATCGGCGGCGATAGCATTCCTTATGGTCTAAACCTTATGCTAGAGGGCTTTAGTACCGCCATTCATGATGGCAACCCTATCGATGTTTGGGAAGTAGACGAGCATCTACAGTGGCTACGCGAGCAAGTCGTCGATCCACAGTGGCTACCGAACTTGATTAAAACGCATCTATTGGACAATCAGCATCGCGTACGCGTAACGATGACCCCTGATAGCGAAAAAACAGCCCGTTTGGCAGCAGCTGAGCAGACTCGTTTGGATACTATCGCGATGGATTTGACTGCTGATGATAAAGCTATTTTAAAACAGCAAGCCTTAGATTTGGCTGCACGTCAAGCTGCGCCAGATGATTTGAGCTTATTGCCAAAGGTAGGTCTAGAAGACGTACCAACGGATATCAGCTTTAAAGAAGGCACCCAAAAGCAGGTGCGTTTGAGCGGTCAAGACAGCACGCTATTTGAGTATGAAGCTGGCACCAATGGTATTTACTACTATCAAGTGATTGTTCCACTGACTGAGGCAATCGGTAATGCGAGCGCAGATGAGCTACCAGTCAATGATGTAATCAATCATCCATTGTTGCCTATTTATTTAAGTCTATTGTCTGAGCTAGGTACTGACTCGCTTAGCGCTCATGAGATGCAAGCTAAGCAGGCAGCGCATTCTTCTGGTGTGACCGCGCGTATTAGTCAGCGTACCAACGTCGATGATAGCCAAGCGATTAGCAGCTACTTTGTCGTGGCAACGCGTGCGCTAAATCGCAAGCCTGAAGCGATTGATTTGCTCAAGGAAGTGATGGAGAACAGTATCTTCTCTGAGCATGACCGTATCAAAGAAATCTTGCAACAGCGCCAAGCAGGCTGGCAGTCAAATTTAGCGGGATCTGGTCACTCTTATGCAATGCAAACAGCCAGTCGCGGCATGAGTCGCCAAGCGCAGTTGGAATATGTGCGCAGCGGCCTACCAGCATTAAACGCACTGAAAGATTTCTTGGCACATGCTAGTACAGATGATGCGCAGTGGGATCAATTGGCTACGAGCTTGATGGATTTACATCAACGTCTGATCAGTTTGCCGAAGCATGCCGTTATTATTTGTGAAGCAGAACAAACCGAACGTTTAAGCAGCTTAATCGTTGATAGTTGGAGAGACAGCCAAGCGTCAACCGCTGGGAATGATTTAACGACTGCGGTAGTAAATATCCCAAGCGAGTTTGCAAACCTGCAATTAGATACTGCGTTAAATGGTGCGACTGATACAGTTAAAACATTAGAAAATGGCGACGATGTTAAAAACGACGTGCTCGAGGTTGCAGATCTAGCATGGCTAGTACCAACGAATGTCTATCACAATGCCAGTGCGTATACTGTACCTGCTGCTGACCATCCTGATACCGCTGCATTAATGGTATTAGCGCCTTACTTACGTAACGGCTATTTGCACAGTGCGATTCGTGAGCGCGGCGGTGCCTATGGCGGCGGTGCAGGTTACGATGCCAACGCTTGTGCCTTTAAGTTCTTCAGCTATCGTGATCCACAGTGCGCTGAGACCTTTGCTCACTTTGACGCCAGTATCGAATGGCTATTGAACGAGCCACAAACTGATGAGCAATTGGAAGAAGCTATCTTAGGTATTATTTCAGGTATGGATAAGCCGGGCTCTCCTGCAGGCGAAGCAATCAAAGCGTGTTTTGCAAATCTACATCATCGCGGTGTCGACTGGCAGCGTAAAATGCGTGCGTCAATATTGGCCGTGACAGTTGCTGATTTACAGCGCGTTGCCAAGCAATATCTGCAAGGGCAAAAGCATGTACGTGCAGTACTAGCGCCTTATGACAAAGAAGAGGCAGTAAAAGGCCTAGGCTTTGAGGTTTTTAGAATTAAGAGCTAAGGTAATTAGGTTTGTTTTTGATTAAAAGTTAAGCACAAAAAAGCCAAGCATCATGCTTGGCTTTTTGCGGTTAGATAATTGACTAATATCGCTTGATACTCAAATCTTTGCCAATTTTTTCTTGATGAATCGGAAATTCTGACAACTCGTTATACTGCTTACGATCAGCAAAGTAGCTTTTTAAAGTACGGCGAATGGCTTCAAACGCCAGTGTATCCCATGGGATGTCTTCTTCGCTAAACAGTGCACAGTCGAGGCTTTCTGAGCCAATACCATACGCGCCATCTTTTAGATCGGCTAGATAAATAGAGTAGATCTGCCCAATATCTGGTAAGTCATAAATGCAGTATAGATGCGGATTCAGTACGATGGCATCAGCCTCTTCATAGCTCTCGCGTGCTGCGCCTTCAGCCATGGTTTCGCCGTTTTCCATAAAACCTGCAGGTATCGTCCATAGCCCATATTGTGGCTCAATGGCACGGCGGCAGAGTAGTACTCTATTTTCATGTACTACCAGCGAACCACAGATAACTTTTGGGTTTTCGTAGTGGATATAGTGGCAATTGGGGCATACCAAACGCGGCATATTGTCTGTAGGTGGGATTTTTCGTTCTGCTTCATGACCGCATTGGAGGCAATAGCGCATATCAACTACCTTTATTAATAAATATTGTGTGTCCACTTATCTTAAAAGTTTTTTCGCCATGCTGATGTTTGCTTTTGTATACAGCAACGATAGTGGAAAATGCTTTTAAGCATATCCTTTAATTTTTAACGAGAAAAGCTATTTTATTTAATTTTTATGATTACAATGAAAACGCTCTGACAGCGCATTTCAATCGCCATCAGAGTGTTCTTATCTTATCGAGTATATCCTACCTAGAAATCAGGTCATAAAAATTAGGTTATAGCAATTAGGCTTTTGTTTCGAGCAACTGTGTGAGTAGTCCACCGGCTACCGACGCAGAAATAGGAATCAATGGCGTTACAGTGGCTTGAAAGTCATGATAAAGATCTTCGCGAGTTGGATACACCACCGTACTTAAATTGCCATCTGCATCCACTTCATGACGCCAGCCGCCGTGCTCAAGATCAATCAAAGTACTGGCGATATAATCCCAAGCTAAGCGGTAGTAATGTTCAAAGCGTGGATTACCCGTACGGCGCGATAGCATCAGTGCGGTATTTGCCATTTCAGCCTGTACCCAGTAAGGACGGTTGGGTATTGAAATCTCATCATTCCAGCCAATGGTATAGACCATGCCGGGCTGACCGTCAGGTGCCCAGCCACGATCGATAGCGCTATTAAATAATGTGACGGCATCAGGTAGCAGCCAATCAGGTACGTCATAATCATGCGCGATACAAGCAGACTCAACTTTGAGTAGCAGTCCAGCCCATTCTGCAAAATGACCAGGTGTGAGTCCCCAAGGTCGCAGGTCATCAGAAGGTTCATTTGCATCGTAGTCGGGTAACAGATTCCACCCACTATCAAAATGTTCAGGTAGGCGACCATCGTAAGTACTAGGAATATCGTGTCCGAAACGCTTGGCTAAGTGTAGCGCACGATCTAGCCAACGCATCTCACCCGTGGCATCTGCTAGTGCTAAGCAGGCTTCGGTCGTATGCATGTTGCAATTGGCACCGCGATAATCTTCGGGGTCAGACCAGTCAGCCGCAAAAGAGGGCAGCATCGATTGTTCATCTTCTAACCAAAAATGCTGATCAATGATTGTTATTGCAGCCTCCATCAACTCTGTACCGCGCGGGCGACCAGCAATGCTAGCAGACGCGCCAGCAAGCGCGACAAACGCATGCAGATAGGCGTTTTTGCGTGATGGGTTTTCATGAGTTGAGGAGGTATCACTGAACCAACCGCCATGTACCGAGTCGCGCAATGGGCCATCGAGCAACGCATCTAGGCCATGGTCAGCAAGTGTTGCTGCACCTGGTATACCCATTAGTGCCGCTAGCGCATAGCAATGCACCATCCTCGCAGTGATGATGCTCTTTGCTGTGTCATCTACCATGCTCCCATCATGACCGAGAGTCGCAAACCCTGATGGCGCGCGCGCTTTGGCATAATGTTCGAGCAAACGCTGTCCTTCAGCGAGCAACCAACGGCGATGAGTACTGCTATCTGCCCAACAGACAGATAGCAGGTCAGAAGAGTCAGGAGAATCCATGATATCAGCCATTGGTAATCATACCTCCGTTTATGTGTAAGGTCTGCCCAGTCACAAAGCTACTATCTTGGCAAGCAAGAAATACATAGGCAGCACCCATCTCACGTGGCTGACCCATACGTCCCATTGGTGAAGACATAGACTCTAAAATATCTTTATTAAAGTCTTTAAATACCAGTTGAATCTCGCTCACCACAGGACCTGGTGCTACCTGATTAACGCGAATACCGCGACTAAGTAGTTGTTGAGATAACGCGCGGGTGTAGCCAACGATAGCGCCTTTGGTTGCGGTGTACGGCACCAATACATCATTGCCGACGTACGCATTCACTGAGGTGGTATTGATGATGCTATCGCCTTCTTTCATATACTCAAGGGCGGCGCGGGTTGCATAAAACATTCCTGCCATATTGACATCAAAATGCTGTTGCCAGTCTTCATCACTGACTTCAGACAGGTCATGATACGGCTTTTGCATACCAGCATTGTTGACTAACACATCAATGCCGCCCCATTTTGTCACGACGGCTTCTACTGCCTCTTTGCAACTACTACTATCTGCGGTATCACCCTGCAATACCAACGCATCTGTGCCTTCTGCTTCAATACCTTCACGCGTCTCATTCGCGCTTTCTTCATCAGAGTGATAAAGGATGGCAACTTTGGCACCTTCGCGTGCCATATGAAAAGCCACTGCGCGACCGATACCACTGTCTCCGCCAGTGATTAAAACGCGCTTATCAGCCAGTTTTCCTGAGCCTTTATAATTATCATTGATGTATTCAGCAGGTGGCATCATGTTGTCGATTTGGTCTGTCATAATCTGTATCCTTCGTTCGTTTGAGGTGTCATCTATTTTTATTACAGCAAACCTATGACGCTGGCATCGATATTTTTATAATGCTATTTTAGAATGTCCGCCTCATAGCCCTGCTAACAACTATCATAATGCTCAGATACATTTTTTGAAATATTACTCGGTTAATGTTTGGTAATTTAAAATGCGGTTATGAGACTTATTACCATGAACGAATATCAAGAAAAAAGGATATTGGGAAAGTCTTATTCAATAAAGTTATCACCGTCTAAGAAAGACGAGATAAGGAATTGAGTGATTTAAAAAGTTGTGAAGGCACGGAAAAAAAACAGTCATTTAGTTGAAATATTCACCTTGATAGAGACTTAGTCTAGATAACAAAGCATATACATAAGCGGCAAGAAATTTTATATTTATCATAATTGCCCGATATATGTGTAGTAATCAGCCGATACGTTAATACGTCGCACCTTGCCTGAAACGACATCAATATGAGATACATCTACTAAAGCAATAATCGGACTAATAAGAAAGGCTGCCATACTAGTAACAGGTTATACTGGTATGCTGGCACAGGTATTTTCATGAATAATATGAAGATGACCACTCATAGGATTTGATAATGACCATACCTGAAAATATTGATTTCTTTAACAAGTTTAGCGTCGCTGTCCCAAGTTTTATTCGTCATCCTACACTCAGAAAACTGGCCGAGCGAGTACAGCACGAGACATTGAACGCGCTGACGAGTCCAACGATGTACGAGAGTGGCAACACCTCACAAAGTACGCGTATTTTGGACAGCTTATATCAGACACCGATTGCTGATGCCTCAATACTGGTCGCTATTACTCATGAGCGCAGGCCTAAACTATTATTAACACGCCGTGCCGCCCATATGAATAGTCATGCGGGTGAAGTGTCTTGTGTGGGTGGTAAACATGATCGAGGCGATGGCAATAATGTCGTTACCGCATTGCGTGAAGCCTGTGAAGAAACAGCGCTACCGCCCAATAAAGTCCAATTACTTGGTCAGCTACCGATCCAAACTTCAAAAAGTGGTATGAGCGTACGCCCAATCGTCGCGCTTATCGCCCCAGGTCTAGTGCTAGTTCCTGAAGCGGGAGAAATATCACGTATCTTTTGGGCAGACTTAGAATCGTTAGTCACTCAACCAACGGTAGAGTATGAAATTGAGTATAAAATGCAAGAGCAAGTGGCTACCATACTGACGCCGAGCTGGCAGGTCGATGGTGAGACAGTGTGGGGACTAACAGGACGGGTAATTGCCAACCTATTAGAAACAGGGTTTGATCGACAGCTCGAATGGTATTACCGCGTAGAAAAAAAACGCTGATAAATGTCATCTACTTATAATATAGTCGATGCAATTCAAAAGTAGTACAAGGCAACCGAGTGTAGATGTATATGTGATACTTCAAACGAGGTTAACGCAGTAATGCTTTTATAGTGGAATGACTATGGTCATCTATTTATAATAATCATCATTTTTCTTAAGCCACCAGTTCATATTGTCTTGGCGCTTGGCACGGAATGCTTCTAGCTTATGAGCAACGGACGAATTATGCTGCCGTGCAGTATCGAGCGCAAAAAGAATCGGTACAGAAGATAACACGCCAAAGCGTATCTTTGACTTTGGTAAGTCCAGACCATCGCCTATATCATCACCGACCAAAGTCCGAGTGACACTCGCGTTGACCATTTCGACAAAACGTCCACGGCGATTGTCTTCACCCATCAGCTGACGCGGTAAATCATGCAAGGCTTTTGCCAGTGGCTGTCCCATCTTAAAATCTAGCTGCTGAATCGATAGGTACGTATACAGCCACTCCCAGCATGCCGCTTCATCTTTTGGCAGACGATCTAAATCAACGCCCATCCAATAACTGGCCAGATTCCATAAGTGCAAAATTCCTTCGGCTTCTTCTGTGCTAATACGCGCGCCCAGCAGTCGCAGGCCGCGCATAATCAATAAGGAGAACTGTAAGTGGGTGGCAATCATATCGGTTTGATTGATAGGGATGCCCCAATAGTCGGTATTCCAACTACCGTCAGGGTTATGATGTTGCTCGGCGTTTGGTATCACGCCTGTAGCAGCATTGCCTTTACCTTTGAGTAAGTTTTGCCGTACCAAAGTATGTATTTGTCGTACTTGGATCGATTGTCGCCAGCCCTCAGAGCCAATGGATAACACTTGCTCGATAGGTTTATTTTGATTGTGTGTGCTCACATCAGATGAGGGATGTTCAGACACAGCCAAGATATAAGCATAAGTACGCATCAATCGCGGTAGCGCATCGTGCATCAGTGCGCCTGTCTGAATAAGTGGTAGCGAGAGGGCAGGGATGCTATAGCCGGCCATCAGAGCAACATTACGCAGTAGCCAAATGAGCATTAATGGATAGCGCCGATAGGCAACCGCACCTATCTGGGCAAGCTTTGGGTCGAACCAGTCAGGATGGCTGCTAAATTGCTCAGTGAGCGCGCTAAATGATGAATTGTTTACAAGGTCCTTGTTTCCAAGATAATTGCTTGCAGGATTGTTGTTTGGACTATCGCTAAGAATAGTATGCTGTAAGGGCTTCGCAAACTTTATGCTCTGTGCAGCTAACGCGTCTGCAAGCGGATCGCCAATATCATAACCTGCCACGATCTCATCAAGTAGAGCAGGCGAGATCGTAAAGTCTTTTGGTAATAAATAACGTTTAATGCGTTTTAGAACCTGCAAATCGCTATGGTCATCGATAGCAGTGGTACGTCCATGACGCTGATAAGTGTTCGATGATTGAGCATTCGATGATTGAAAGTCAGGTTTGTCAGTTGGAGTACTTGCCGTATTGATGATTTTCTTATCCATAGTTATCAAGTACCATTTTCAGAGTTAGGGCGTGCCTTAGAAAGTCAAACTTGCATTGCGATAGCTTCGCATCGCAGTTATTCGTAAAAATTACTGGATTGGTTCAATGAATCTAATTGCTGCTGTGTTGTTCGGGTACGGCGTTTGGTATCACGAATCTCATCAGATAGAGATAGCAGCCGTGCACGGGCTTCTTTTTCATTAGAAAAGTCTAGCATTTCACCATTTTCTAGCTTATCGAATTCTGATTGGTAAGTATCTAAGAGGTGATTGTCTTTGTCTAATTGACTGTCTAAGGCGTAATAATCTAGCCCTTTTTGATTAGCCGCTTGCAATGTGTTGGCCATAGCAATTGGACAAACATTGTTTAATTGACGACCACGTCTACCGATGTTATAGGCATTATTGATAGTGCAGTATTGTTGTAGACCAAGTTTACGACCGCGCTCCCATGCTTGGTAGTCGGGGGCGACACTGGCTTTGGCACAGGCTTTTGTATGAGATGCTAATCGGTCTGAATGATAACCTGCCACGCCATCGTTATAGCCGATAGCTTGCCAATCACCGATGAGACATTCTTGCTTGGAGAGTGTTGCACAGCCTGCTAGCAGATAAATACTACCGAACACAGATAACCCTAATGCCAGTTGACGTACAACGCGGTGTATAGGTCGGTACATGGTTAGCTCCGATAGCTGTAATAATTATGATAACGATAATAACTATGAACACAAATAAATGATGCAATTAATCACGTTATATAGTCTAGTCATCGATTGCTAGGTCACTTGTAGGTATCTCGATAACGTACATACAAATAAAATAGAGCAGCTTATAAGTGGGATCAATATTAAGCAGTACCACTATAAGCTACTCTATATCTCAAAGGTATTCATTAATGCGGGCGAGTCAAGTCGACCGATGTACCGCTAGCATTATCTTTCAAGCTCATTTTTAGCATGATGTAACCTGCGATACCAGAGACGATTGAACCCATGATAATGCCCAAGCGCTCATCAAACATAGTGGTATCGCCAGCAAATGCCAAACCACCGATGAACAAACTCATGGTAAAACCAACACCGCACAATAGAGCTGCACCGTAGATTTGCTTATAGTCCATACCTTTTGGCATGGTTGAGATACCAAGTTTGAAGATTAACCAGCACATCATCATGACGCCTAACTGCTTACCAATAAACAAACCAGCGGCAATACCTAGCGGCACTGAGTGGAATAGCTCAGCAAAACCTGCGCCTTCGAGAGAGATACCCGAGTTGGCAAAAGCAAAGATTGGCAAAATACCAAAAGCGACGGTATTGTGCAGATCGTGCTCTAGCTCTTCAAGCGGAGAGTGCTCAGGATCAGTGCGGTCGAACATCGGGATAAACAGTGCTAATACCACACCTGCCAATGTTGCATGGATACCAGACTTGAGTACGGCAATCCACATGATCAGACCAATGAGTAGATATGGCGTGATATTGGTGACGTTACGGCGATTAAGAACATATAAAAACGGCAAACATAAACCAGCTACTGCCAATGACTCTAACGACAACTCACTGGTATAAAACAAAGCGATAATCAGAATCGCACCAATGTCATCAAAGATAGCAATAGAGACCAAAAAGACCTTTAAAGAGTTAGGTACACGGTTACCTAAGAGACTCAAAATACCGAGTGCAAAGGCAATATCTGTCGCCGCAGGAATGGCCCAGCCTTTCCAAAACTCAGGCTCATTGTAGTTAAAGAGCAGATAGACAATCGCTGGCATAATCATACCGCCAAGTGCAGCCCCTGCTGGCAGTATTATCTGTTTGACGTTGGACAGCTCACCGATGAGTACTTCACGCTTAAGCTCTAATCCAACCAAGAAAAAGAAAACCGCCATCAGACCATCGTTAATCCAGTGATGAGCGTCTTTGGCAATCGCAAACTCACCAATCTGAATGGCGACTGGTGCATGAATAAAACCTTCATACCAAACATTAAGAGGGGAGTTGGCAATGATCATTGCAGCAATGGCAGCCAATGCTAAGACGATACCGCCTGCTGCCTCAAATTCAAAAAATGCTTTAATCCTTCGTATTGCCATATCATCCTCATTCGCTAAATACAATTTACTAAATAACCTCAAATATCCATCAATGTCTGCGCTACCTATAATTTTGAGGTAGCAAATAGACAGAAACAGTTTCTCATACTCTTATCAATATAGACAACAAAATACGTTGAGCCAGTGCCAACGGTCTACTTTTTTATATTCACAATAGCAATATTATAAAGAGGATTTGACGAGCACAATAGTTGTAAGTCGTTACATCTTTTTAATAAGTCGCTATTCGGTTGAGCATATTCGGAATGTTATTAGACAAATTTAGCAGACTTTGTTACGTTTTTGGCTTTTTTTACGGTTTTATCTTTATAATGAGCAGCGCTGTGCGACGTGTCATTATTTCTTTTGCTAGCACTGGTAAGCTGTCAGCTTATCGATAACGATATTTTAGCCTTATCTCATAACTCCTTTTTCTCTTCTTATAATATTTTGCAGGTCAGTGTCATGGACTTAACTTTCTCGTTAGAGATTATTTTAATGCTTACTGCGGTGGCCGCATTGGCAGGATTTATTGATGCTATCGCTGGCGGCGGCGGATTGTTGACTATCCCTGCCATGCTACTGGCCAACATCCCACCAGTATTAACGCTTGGTACCAATAAACTCCAAGCGGCATCAGGCGCGCTAGCTGCGTCTATTACTATGATTAGAAAAGGGGTCGTCAAACCGCAACGTATCAAAGTCGCTATTATCGCCGCTTTTATTGGTTCCGTTATTGGCACCATCGCTGTACAGATGTCACCACCTGACTTGCTTGAAAAGGTTATTCCATTTTTAATTGCGGCTATCGGTATCTATACATTATTTGCTCCTAGATTGGGTGAAGTAGAGGCGGCACCGCGTATCTCAGAGAGTAAGTGGCAAAAAGTCGTGGCACCGTTGATTGGTTTTTATGATGGTTATATTGGTCCAGGTACTGGGATGTTTTTTGCGCTTGGCAATGTGGCATTACGTGGTCGTCAAATTATCGAAGCAACAGGCGCGGCTAAAGTATTGAATTTATCGACCAATATCGGTTCGTTAATCTTCTTTATTTTGGGTGGTAACGTACTGTGGAAAGTGGGGCTAGCGATGATGGTTGGACAAACCATCGGCGCCTATTTTGGCTCGCATATGGTGGTTAAAGGCGGTAGCAAATTGATTCGTCCAGTGATTGTACTGGTCTGTCTGGCGATGTTGACCAAGTACGTGTTTGGCTAATTAGCCATTGATAGAACCGTATCAACCATTGTTATTTACTGGTTATTGATCATAAAAAAACCTCAGCCAATTTGACTGAGGTTTTTTATTTTATGCACTTCTATCTTATCTAGCAAGCGTGGGTTAGCGGCGACGATCAACATCATCGTATTCACTACCCATGATGCCATCACTAAAGACTTCAGAGAACTCACGCTCATTGTCTTCATCGATATGACCATCAAATACATCTTTTGCACCAGCGTTAGGATCGTTGTAAATAGCCAGATCCATTTTGCCTTCTGATTTTGCCACGATAGTAGTAACAGCAGCATCGCCACCAACGTTTACAGCAGTACGTAGCATATCAAGGATACGATCCACACCCAAGATTAGACCAATACCTTCGATTGGTAGACCCACTTGAGCAAATACCATAGACAGCATGATTAGACCAACACCAGGTACACCAGCCGTACCAACAGATGCCAGTACTGACATCAAGATGACGGTTAAGTATTCGGTCACGCCTAAATCAATGCCGTAAATGTTGGCAATAAAGATGGTCGCAGTACCCTGCATGATAGCCGTACCATCCATATTGATGGTAGCACCAAAAGGAACAGTGAACGATGCAACTGAGTTGTTTACACCCATACGTTTGGTAACCGTACGCAAGGTAATAGGAATCGTCGCGTTTGAGCTTGAGGTACTAAAAGCAAAGATTTGTACTTCACGCATTTTTGCCAAGAACGTCTTGATAGACAGGCCTGAAGAGACCTTAAGTACAATCATCATGGTGACAAAGAAGTGGAAGGCCAATGAACCGACCAATACCGCGACATAGCCAAGTAGTGACCAAATCAAGTCTAAACCTAGCTCTGCCATTGCTTTGGTCAATAGCGCAAATACACCATATGGTGCAAGGTTCATGATGATCGTGACCATCTTTAAGATAACTTCGTTGATCAGCTCTAGGCTCTGCACTAAGCCTTTGGCAGGTTTACCTACCATCAAGATACTGACACCGATCAAAATAGCAAAGAAGATGATCGATAACATATCGCCATTTGCCATCGCACTGATGGGATTCGATGGGATAATGTTAGAGAACACATCAAGTAGAGGCGGCGCTGACGCAGCTTCAAACTCGGCTTCCGTTCCGATATTCATGCCTTTACCGATACCGAATAACGAGCCAAGACCAATCGCAGTCGCAATAGCGAGTGCAGTGGTTATCATATAAATAATGAACGTTTTGGTACCAATACGTCCAAGTAGGCGAATATCACCAATACCGCATACACCGCAAATCAGTGAGATAAGCACCAAAGGTACGACCAACATTTTTAGCGAGTTGACAAATAGTTTACCAACAATGGCAAGGAAGCCATTGGTGATGTAAGTGTTAACAAAGCCACCTTCGCCGTTCAATCCTGAGTAGTTTAGAAATAGACCCAGTCCAATACCGAGCACCATGGCAACAATGATCTTGCCCGTCAGTCCCAAATTCTTCCACATAATTCATATCCTTTGTGTGCATAACAGCTTTATAGTAAGTGTTCATTAGCCAACATGATTGTACTTATCAGCCTTACTACAAAGCTTGTTATGACTATTAAGTTCCCGTGATTGTCGCTCGATGTCACATTTTCGTGGACAATATAAAAGAATAGCTAAGGGCACTGCAAGATTTTTTTCTGATTTTATTCTAAATGTACATTCCTCGTTACAACTATGTGCCCATAATATAGTCAATATTTATTCTAAACGGTTTGTTTCCCATATGAAACAAAATATTCATGAAAGAGTTTTTAGGGTAAGCAAATATGTCAAACTATTGATATTGAACCATTGATTTCAAATTATCGAAATGCAAAGAAAAGAATAAGACTCATATGATTAATTAAGCTTAAAATTTTCAATAGACCAAAAAAAGCCAGACTATCGTTTATAGATAGTCTGGCTAATAAGAAGTGAAAGTTTTATTATAAAATCTAATAATACTGAGTTTCTAATAGCAATATTAAAAACAGAATAGACCATTAATCGTTTTCTTCGCGTGACAAAGGAGATTGGCGTTCTAAAGGTTTGATATCATTATCACTTACTTCAGTATTGATCTCGTCAGGTGGTGAAATATGACGATTATGATTGTTGCCCATACGCTCGTTAAGATGTGATTCAGCGTCACGATGGCGATGATCGAGTGCCTCTATCTCAGGCTCTGATTCTTCAAAATCTGTCTGCGAATTTACTTCTTTGACAGTATCTTGTTCACTGACCAACTCTACATCGCCATCACTTTCATAACCATGGTTAGGATTGGCATCGCCAGTATGATTGTCTGTGTTTGCAGTACTGTCTAGATCATTAATAGTTGGTTCGTTAGTGGTGGCTAGCTCATCGATGACAGATGCATCGGTATCCACAGCGATACCGTTTTTACTCTGAGCTTGTCTTTTTAGCTGTGCGTAATCAGTCAGTTGGTGAACTGCATTTTCAAGCGCATGTGGATTGTCACGTTCTAGCGCTTCCGATAGATGCTTATCAAACGTATCGGTCAATAATGAATCAAAACGCATGGCGTTATATTGAATCAGAACTTCTGCTTCTTCTTCGGTAATGCCGCCATTTTGACTGGCGTGTACCACATGATCTTCAAAGGTTAGACCTTCAAAGCTGTCTTGATGCTCTGCCTTTTTAAACTTCTGCCACAATGGTTCGATTTCGACCAACGTCTGATAAGCATGCTCCATACGACCAGTTACATCGTCTGCATCTGTGTTGTAATAAACCATGGTTTTTAGATAATCGCGGAACGGGTTGGCTGCAAAATCATCCATGAAAGTCTCGCCCAACTGGCGTTTTAGCTCATCGCTTGTTGGGGTAAAGATACGTCCACTTGGGAAAGTCACAAAGCTAACCACATTGGCTGCCATACGATTTGGGAAGTTGGCGAAGAATGACACAAAGGCTTCTTGAATCGTATACAAGCTATTTTGTAGCGCAACTTCGGCATGCAATCGCTCAGATTCTGATTTACTACCATGCTCATAGAATTGCAAAATAGCAGTCGCAATAAATAGATGACTATGGATGTCTGCTAAACGACCAGAGAGCATTTCTTTACGCTTTAAGTCTCCTGCTAGTAGTCCTAATGCCATATCAGCAGTTAGGGCAAAGCTCGCACTTAAACGATTAATATGTTTGTAGTAGGGACGGGTAAAGGCGTCTGCGAAACTCGGGGCCTTATCGCTACCACCGATGTAACCTGCGACAAAGGCTTTGGCGCCACGGTTAAACGTGTAGCCTAAATGTTTGAAGAAAAGGGTATCAAATTTTTCAGTAGCAGCAGCTTTGTCTTCGTTCTGTAGTAACTGAAGCTCGTCGAATAAATAAGGATGACAGCGCATCGCACCTTGACCAAAGATCATGAGCGAGCGGGTCAAAATGTTGGCGCCTTCTACCGTGATAGAGACAGGAATCGCCTGATAAGGTGTCGCTAAGAAATTACGCGGACCCATTTGCACAGCACGACCACCGACCACATCCATACCGTCGTTGACGACGCTACGCATGGTTTCAGTCGCATAGTATTTGGCCATGGCAGTCATGACTGATGGCGTGCCACCTTGGTTTAATCCGCAAGTGACCAAATGTCGGAACGCTTCTAACATATAAGTGTTACTCGCCATACGGCTAGTAGCGTCCTGTACACCTTCAAATTTACCTACTGATATCTTGAACTGTTCGCGAACTTTTGCGAACGCACCGACAGACAGATAGGTCATTTCACTGGCTGATGTCGATAGAGCCGGCAGAGAGATACCTCGACCAACGCCCAAGCATTCCATCAGCATACGCCAGCCGCGACCAGCGTTCTCGACACCACCAATGATGTAATCTAATGGAATAAAAACATCTTTACCATCAACCGTACCATTCATAAATGGCGAGCCAATTGGATTGTGACGTGGCCCTGTTACGACACCTTCGTGGTTGGCTGGAACGAGGGCACAAGTAATGCCGTAATCGGTTTTTTCAGGATTACCAAGCAGACCTTCAGGATCGTGCATTTTAAATGCTAAACCAACGACAGTGGCGACAGGTGCTAGGGTAATCCAACGTTTAGAGAAGTTCATGCGTAGGCCAAGCACTTGCTCGCCTTCGTGCATACCGTAGCAGACTACACCTGTATCAGGAATCGCACCTGCATCAGAGCCCGCTTCGGGCCCAGTTAAACCAAAGCAAGGCACTTCATCACCTTTGGCAAGACCTGGCAACCAGCGCTGCTTTTGCTCGTCTGTACCATAGTGCATCAATAGCTCACCAGGGCCGAGCGAGTTGGGAACCATACAGGTCACAGCGGCAGTCGGCGAGCGCGAAGCGATTTTACTCATTACACGGCTTTGCGCATAGGAGCTAAATTCTAAGCCGCCAAATTCTTTTGGAATGATTAAACCTAAGAAGCCATTACTTTTGATAAATTGCCATGCCTCAGGTGATAGATTTTTATCTTTATGCTGGATTTGCCATTCATCAAGCATGGCACATAAGGTTTCTACTTCATTATCGATGAAACTTTGCTCTTCTTCCGAAAGCTGCGGATAAGGATAATTGGCAAAGGTATCCCAATTCGGCGCACCCATAAACAGCTCTTTTTCCCACCAACTAGTACCCGCATCAAGTGCTTCACGCTCCGTATCACTCATACTCGGCATCGCACCGCCCAGCGCCTTATAAACAGGTTTAGTGATTAACGATTGGCGAAGCGGTGCAATGAGTAAGACCAAGCACAGTAATGCCATTGGTATACCCAAAATGAGCGACCATGGGCTGATAATTGCGGTAACGATAACCGTAATCAGGGCGACGATGCTACCGGTGACCCGTGATAAGGACAACAAAAAGATGGCCAAGACCACGGCTAACTGAATGATGACTGCCAAAATAAACAAGCCAATTGCCATGACTATCTCCTTTAAAGCGCTGAATAAAAAATGCGAAAAGTACGTGAATGAAAGAGCTAACTATAATTGTTTTTCGTCTTGCCATTCACTGTCTTACAAGTAAATCGAATGATTTGTTAATCCATAAATGCTCGGTTTTACGTCTCTTAAGTACTAGTATTAACGGTCTAGCAAGTAATTGACAAATAAATGACAAGAATGGCTACTAATATGAAACAGTTGTCGATAACTATCAAGAGCCAAAATGCTACGCTCTGTCGATGATATGTATCAAAAATAATTGTTTGCAGGTTCATCATATGTCTAGTTGGAACACGTAGCCAGCTATTATCGAAAACTTGTCAAAGAGCTAACCAAAAGGGGCAAGGCAGCTTTCGGCATAAGACAAAGTGTCGTTACGTCCGACGATGATGTGATCGACAAGCGAGATATCTAACAGGTCACAGGCTTTTTTTAGCTCATAGGTCAGTAAGTTATCTGCCGTCGATGGCTTGGCATCGGTATGAGGATGATTGTGGGCGATGATAAGTTGACTGGCAGCGTGGCTTAGTGCGTGTCGCAGTACATGCTTGATGCAGACCGAACAAGATGAGATGCCACCAGTAAATAATATCTCGAAGTTCAAAAGGTTGAGGGCATTATCCAGACAGAGTACCGCAAATACTTCACGGTGCTCGCCGCGCAACTGTGTACTGATATAGTCTTTGACCGCTTGTGAGCGTCCTAGTGCTTGCCCAGTTTTGAGTTGGCTGTCCAGATAGCGCGTACCCATCTCAAGTGAGGCTAATATTTGGGCGTACTTTGCAGGGCCAATACCATGACAGGCAAGAACCGTCTTTTGAGGGGCGGCTAATAGCTCGGCTAAGCTACCAAACTGATCAATCAAATGCCGCGCTAATTCAATCGCTGATTGAGACTGAGTACCCGTACGCAAAAATATGGCCAGTATCTCGGCGTCAGACAAATGAGCTGCACCAAATTTTAAAAGTTTTTCGCGTGGCCTGTCATCCTCATGCCAGTCTTTGATCGCCATGGTCACTCCTTGAAAATGGGTTGATACTTGTTATCTGAGATAGATACGGAAAATCTTACCCAATTTATCTCATAATTGTTACTATAAGCGCAATTTTATCTTTTCACTTTTTTGTTGATGCCACGCTTATGTCCAATATTGTGCTTGCTATTACTGGCGGTATCGCCGCTTATAAATCTGCTATATTTGCCCGCTTGTTAGTTAAGGCAGGCTTTGATGTGCGCGTTATCATGACGACAGGTGCACAAGCATTTATCACACCGCTGACTCTACAGGCGTTGACGGGTAACGAGGTGCACGTGTCGTTGCTCGATGAGCAGGCAGAGGCAGGCATGGGGCATATTGAGCTGGCCAAGTGGGCCGACTTAATCGTCATTGCACCTGCTTCAGCCAATACGCTTGCGCGTCTGGCCATGGGTATGGCTGATGATCTATTGACTACAGTGTGCCTTGCCACTACAGCGCCTGTCATTATTGCTCCTGCCATGAATCAGCAGATGTGGGCGCATCCAGCGGTCAATCTAAATGTGCAAACCTTGCGCGATATGAATTATCAGATTATCCAGCCAGCTAGCGGTGAGCAAGCGTGCGGTGATGTCGGAGCAGGGCGATTGCCTGAGCCTGAGCAGTTATTGGGTGAGGTTTTACTGTTCATAGCGATGAACACAACGCCGCAATTGCTGGCAGGCAAAAGAGTGGTCATTACCGCAGGTCCCACCGTAGAAGCGATTGATCCTGTACGTTATTTATCTAACCACTCTTCAGGAAAAATGGGCTTTGCATTGGCGCGCGCCTGTGTGGCTGCTGGTGCAGACGTTGTCTTAATCGCTGGTGGTAAAGTGGCATTGCCCACGCCGCTTAATGTCACACGGATCGATGTGCTGTCTGCTGAAGATATGCTGATAGCGGCGCAGCAATGTGTAGATGGCACGCATAGCGAGCTTCAATTGGTCTTTGAAGATGAGCACGACCATTCTCATGATCACACGCATGGTCATTCTCATAACCATTCCCATTCTGAAGAGCATTATCATGGCGACTGTGGTTGCGGTGATGACGATGTAAGCGACCATGACCATAATGACTTGCTACATTCTTATGATGACAACCAATTTGTAAAAGCAGATATCTTTATCGCGACCGCAGCCGTGGCAGATTATCGTACAGAAGAAGCCGCACCGCAAAAAATCAAAAAGACACAAGATGCCATGACGCTCAGTCTGGTTAAAAACCCTGACATTCTAGCGACGATTTCTCTTGCGCATCCGGAGCTATTTGTCGTTGGTTTTGCCGCAGAGACGCAAGATGTCGAGCGTTATGCCCGTGGTAAGTTGGTAGCAAAAGATTTGGATATGATTGCTTGCAATGATGTCTCACGTGTAGATATCGGTTTTGCTAGTGATGACAATGCGATGCAGGTGTTTTTCTCTGAGCGCTATGAGCGTGACGCGGTAACACTTGAGAAGACCAGTAAAGATAAAATTGCTGAGCAACTGGCTAGCATTATTGGTCAAGCAATCGGTCAACGTAAAGATAGTTAGAGCTACAGGCGCTAAATCTGATAGCTAGCATGTAGATAGTGTGTAGATACAGACGCTGAGCCTAAAATGGTGTGACCGATATGATGAATATAGCTGGTAACGATAGCACTCAGATGCTAGTGCTGACGATCATTTTTGCGCTTGCTTCACTGCTACATGGTATTAGCGGACTTGGCGCAACGCTAGTAACGACCACTGCGCTTGCTAGTATGTACCCATTGCAACACGCCATTGTGTTAGTGATTTTCCCCTCGCTAGTCGTTAATGTGATGACATGGCTAGTAGGCGGTGAACGCACCATTTGGCAAAACTTTATCTACTACGGCAGACGCTATTGGTTGCTTGCGCTTACTAGCCTATTGGGTAGCATTTTAGGTGCGAAACTATTGCTATGGGTTGATAGCGCTTATATTCTCTTATTGTTGGCCGCGGTCATTGCTTTCTACGTTGTGAGTAGTTTACTTGGTAAGCAAATCCGTCTACCAAACACCAAGCCTATGTTAATTGCCGTTGGTTTTGGTGCAGGCGTGATTGGCGGCTCGACCAATGCAATGTCGACCATCCTGATGATGTATTTGTTGTCTGCCAGTGACGATAAAAATACCATCGCCAAAGTCGGTAACATGTGCTATTTCTTAGGAAAGATTGCTCAAATTATTGTGCTGCGTGAGCCTATCATGGCACTGAGCAGTGGTGAGTGGCAGCTGATTACTTTTTTGAGTGTGCTGTCTATAGTCACACTGCTAGTTGGAATCCGTTTACGTCGTTATTTACCGCAAGCGCGTTTTCGTCAGCTTATTTTATTGATTTTAATCGTGCTTGGAATACGCGTTGGCTGGCAAGGCATTACGGCATTGTTATAGCTAAAGATATAAGCCTTTTCAACAATATTTTATTAGACCAATTCTTCAAAAAATATCTGCTGCGCCAAACGAAAGGTATTGCAGTGCGCCTCGACCACATCTTCAATATCTTCTGAGTAGCCGCCACCCATCACGATAGCGACAGGGATATTGGTGGCTTTTGCTTGCTGCAGGACATATTCATCACGCGCCTTGCACCCTGCTTGTGTCAAACCAAGTTTGCCGAGCTTATCGGTAGCGAGCACGTCGACCGCAGACTGATAAAAAATCATATCTGGCGCAACTTCAGCGATTAAACGTGGCAGCGTATCTTCTAATATCTGTAAATACTCAGCATCGCTGGTATCATTGTCTAGCTCAATATCTAAGTCTGATACTTGCTTACGAAACGGGTAGTTCTTTGCCCCATGCATGCTAAAGACAAAAACGCGTGGCTCATCTGCCATGATACTGGCGTTGCCATTGCCTTGATGAACGTCCAAATCGATAACTAAAATCTTCTTTGCCTGTCCGCGATTTAGCAATAAGTTGCTAGCGATACAGACATCATTAAATACGCAAAAGCCTTCTCCATGACCAGCAAAAGAGTGATGGGTGCCGCCTGCAACATTCATAGCCACGCCATATTGCTGAGCATATAGCGCGCACTCATACGTTGCATGAGCAATATAACGACCGCGTTCTACCAACTGCGGCGTCATCTCAAATCCGATGGCACGTGCGGCCTTGCGCGGCAGTGTTTGGGTCTTAAGCTGATACCAGTATTCTGCGGTATGCGTGGTCAAAATCTCATCTTCGCTTAAGCGAGCAGGGGCAAAGAAGTTATCCTGATTAATAGTCCCTTCTGCTAGTAAACGCTCAGGAATCAATATGTATTTTTGCATAGGAAAGCGGTGCTTTTCGGGCACAGAGTAGCGAAAGACATCAGAGTAGGCGATTTTTAGCATAAGAATTCTAGCTTAATATTGATGGTTTTTTGGATAGATAAAGAAGCAAGTATTAGGGCGTGTCCTCAATTCAAACGAGTGTCCTCTAAATGGGCTAAAAACAGCTAAATTTTGCCAAACATCGTCAAATAGTTGGTCAATATCTCGATATTATCTGCACTATTTTCCTCGTTTGACGGCAATTTATCTCATTTTTATCACCATTTTTAAAATGAGGACACGCCCTAGCTATCGTAGATTATGGCTTGATTGAAAAACCAGTTTATCGAATGAACTGAACTATTGAACAAACTGAGTTATCGAACGGACTGAACTATTGAACAAACTGAGTCGGTAAAAAGAACGTGCGCGCGTCTGACTGTTGACGTAGCTCGACAAGTAGCGTTTGCATGTCTTCAGCAGGGTCTTGGTTATTAACCAAGTTGCCAAACAGCTCATTGGCGACCGTGGTCATCGCAACCACACTTTGCAATAAATGCTCAATGATCTCATTGTCGATCCCAACTGCTTCGACATCGATAGCGTTTTTGTAGCGTATTTCGCCATCGTTGACATCCATCTCTAGATTACCGACTAGCATGTCATAGTTGATTTGGGTAATAAGTAGCATCGCGGCACTTTGATGACTTTCTGGTATCAGAAATGGCAGAATGCCATAAACTGCCAGCAGCTTATTTTTTTCTTGCACCCGAAACAGATAGCCACAGTTTATTTGCTTATGACGCATTCTTAAGGATAAATGATGTGATTTTTGGCTGTCGTTGGTTTTGGGTCGATAATGCGTGTAGTGCCACTGTTTGTCATTGAAGTATTGCTTTAAACAGTCGACGATAGGTGTGTCACTCTGGTTTTGAGGTTCTGCATTTGCGCTATCGGTTTTTAAGTTATCGGTTTTGAGTTGAGATGTATGTGCTTGTGCTTGAGGGTTATTCTGTTCGCTGCCCTGATTCGCCTCTAACTCATGAGAGATATCAGAGACAGTACTGTCAGTAGCTTGAGAACTGATATTAGAAATATCAGCCGATATATTTTTTGTATTACTAATCTCGCTGTCAGCAAGTGATGCATGTCCTTGCTCGCTTGCAGCATCGACGACTGACTGCGGTGCGGAAGCAGTCAGTAACCGTTTGATCTTTTGCCACAAGCTGAGTTTATTGCGTTGACTCATAATAGTATGCTGACAAGTAAGAGTTATAAATTAATCGTGAGTGAATGCTAAACCTTCTTTGATAGCAGGCTGTGCATAAAACGCTGCTAGCATTTCACGAATATGAGCCGTTAACCAAGGCGTCTCAAGAGCATCGTACACGATAGGCAGTAGTGTAGTGCTACATTGCTTCATGGCCGCTTCATCAATGTGCAAACTCGCCGCAATGGTCGCCATCGTGTCAGACTGATGATTGGCATACCAAGTGTCAATGCTTGCCGAGACTAAGCTGTGCAGATACGGTGACAGTCGCAGGCGGTTATAGCTTTGTTGGATACTGGCTTCGATATGGTCGATGCTACTATTACCAGGCTCATCGCTTAAGTAGGTTTGTATCTCACTAATCGGTTGGTCTTTGATGCGATCCCAGCCCATAACCATCAGACGCGCCACTTCTTCGTTCGATAAGTGTTCCTGTGCATTGGCTTCAGCTTTGCGCGTCAAATCTTTGATATTGCGATGCAAGTAGGTTCGCAGTTTTTCATCGAGGTTTCTGTTGGTCGCCTTTTCAAAAGAGCTACGTCCAAGTTTCATCAATTTACCAACGCCACCTGCTTTATCGAGGGTGCTTTCCATAAAGTCATTGATAGCGTGATAAAGTGTTTGGGTCAACAAATCTGCAAAGGTTTCGTTACCGACCAGCGTATGAATTAATATGTTGCGCTGCTGCTCGTGACTACCGATATAGTTGGCCAAAGTTTCAACTTGGGCATCATCGACCAGCTCAGATAAAGGCACATTGTCATTGACTGGGTGATAAATAATAGTGTGCAAAATATCACGGATGTCGGTACGCATTACCTCAGTCATCGGCTGATTTAACAGCCAGTCTTTCATCAGCTGCTGTAAATGGTCACAGGTAATATATTTGCTTAAAGGCTGCGCACCAAACCATTGCCAAGCTTCCATCGCTAGTGGCTCAGCTTGATTGTGCAACCACTGCTGTATAAAGTTAACTTGAGCATCGATCAAGCTATCTACTGTCAAACGGCTGGCTGATGGCTGTTTTGACAAGTTAGTGTCTGCGTTGTCATTTTTAGTTTCTGCAGCAGTATTAGGTTTTTGGCTATCTTGTGAAGTCGGCATAGGTTTTGAAGTCATATTTTAAAGTCGTATTTTTTTGAGGTCGTACTTTTTGAAGTCAGAGTAATCGACAATTTGCTATACTGTGTGTTTGTAGCGAGCATAGGGTATTATGCCACGAACATTGCCTTTGTTTGTGATGAATATTGACTACTGCTTGATAAATAACCAGAGGTTTTGATGACGGTTTTGGATACGCCTTTACTTGCACTTGATGAGCTGACAGTTCAGCGCGGTGAGATACCGCTGTGCGAAGGCGTTACGTTGCAGCTATCTGCGGGTAGTATTTGCCATCTAATCGGGGCAAATGGGACGGGAAAGACCACGTTACTCATGCAGTTGGCTGGATTGTTACCTGTTTTGTCAGGTGAAGTTACTTATCAACGACAATCGTGCCTGCCCATCCAGCCTTTATATGTCTCGCACCAGTTGGGCATTCATCCGAATTTGACAGTGGCACAAAACCTGACGTTTCTACTGAACTTATATGGTATTACGCCAAGCGCTGCTGATATTGACGATGCACTCACATGGGTTGGACTACAAGGGTTTGAAACGATCAGCTCAAGTCATCTATCAGCTGGGCAAACGCGGCGCATCACGCTGGCACGATTGTTCTTGTTAACTCCTGACGTGACACCGCTCTGGCTACTTGATGAACCTTTCACGGCGCTAGATGTCGATATGGTGGCACGTATGGAAGAGCGATTATGCGAATTTGCACAGGCTGGCGGGTCGATACTAATGACCAGTCATCAGGCAGTCGGTGTCGCCAATCAGGTGCTCGATTTGTCAAATTACATGGTATAAGTTTGATTGCTATCAGTACCATCAGTATACGTGCAAGGACAAATAATGACAGACAGTCCAATACAAGTAGGATCAGTAGCAGCCATGAATAAAAGCCCAAATGCTATTGTCGCAGTGCCTCGCAGTATTGGCTTCCTGCAGCTGTGGCGCCGTGAATGGCAAGTCAAGCAGCAAGGAGCGGTACAATGGTTGTATCCGTTAGTACTGTTCTTAGTGATTATTACTTTGTTTCCGTTGGCAGTCGGTAGTGAGCCTGCGCTATTGCAGCGTCTGGGCGTATCAGCAGTGTGGATTGCTGCATTGCTGTCACTGGTAATGGGTGTTGATGGATTATTTAAGCCTGCGCTTGATAATGGTACGCTTGCGCAATTGGTCGTGGCCAAAGCGTCACTACCGCTATGGGTGCTGATTAGACTGGTCATTCATTGGATTTTTAGTAGTGGTATTGTGGCAGTGCTTAGCTTGCTTGCCGTGCCGTTATTTCAGCTCAGTTGGTTTGAAGCGTGGATCTTGATGGCTTCTATCGTGACAGGTAGCCCAATGCTTTTGATGTTATCAGCAGTGGCCAGTAGTTTGACGCTATCGTTAAAGAATGGGGCAGTATTAGTGCCTTTGATTGCTTTACCGATGCAGTTGCCAGTCTTGATTTTTGCTACGGGTGCGGTTGATTTATTTGCCTCTGGGCTGAATGGTTTGCCTATCTTAGCTTTATTACTAGCAGGAAGTATTGTTTCTGTCCTAGTTATGCCTTGGGTGATTGCTACCACTTTAAAGATGTCATGGCTCAATTAAACGATTTGCTTGTTGCAATCTTAAAATCCAGATTTCGAAATTTGATTATCTAAACCCAGTTATATAAATCTAGTTATCTAAACCTAGCAATATAAATCTAGTTATCTGAACCTAGTTGTTTGAACCCTATATATTAACATCGTGGTGAAAACTGACAATTTTGCTATAATAGTCAATTGAATACGTAAACAGCTCTTTGTAGATTCTATCCAGTGTTTAACGCCAGCAGGTGAGTTGATAGTGTTGCTTTGATAGACCGCATCATTTATCACCAGTAAGCTGTGTAATAGGTTTCTTCCCATGCCCAACCTGAATAACGTCTCATCCCCTAGCTTGTGGCAGCGCATTTGGCAGGGTTTCTTGACCACTGTGGGTACCAAGCAGTTTTTTCGTATCTTTAGCCCTTGGGTCAAGTGGTTAGCGATATTAGCCAGTCTCTGTTTGCTCATTGGTAGCGTATGGGGCCTTGCTTTTGCGCCGCCTGATTATCTTCAGGGCAATAGCTATCGCATTATCTTTATCCATGTGCCAGCGGCCAGTCTTGCCATTTCTATCTATTTTTCCCTTGCAGTTCTGGGAGTGATTTATTTGGTATGGAAGATTAAGACAGCCAGTTTGGTCGCGCAGGCACTTGCCCCGATGGGGTTTTTGCTGTGTGTCATCAGTTTGCTTACAGGCTCTATCTGGGCAAAACCAACATGGGGTACTTACTGGGTATGGGACGCACGCCTTACATCAATGCTGATATTAGCGTTTTTATACGCGGGCGTGATGGCGCTGTTTGCCGCTTTTGAGCATACGGCCAATCGCGGTAAAGCGGCCGCCATTTTATCTATTGTGGGCGCAGTGAACCTGCCTATTATCAAGTACTCAGTAGAGTGGTGGAATACCTTGCATCAAGGCGCGACCTTTAGTTTGACTGCCGCACCGAAGATGTCGGCAGATATGTGGATGCCCTTGCTACTGATGATTATCGGCAGCTATTTACTGGTTGCGACATTAGCGATTTATCGTACTAACACGCTGATTTTATACCGTGATCAAGGCAAAGCGTGGGTTAAAGAATACATTCGTGGTCAACACAAATAACGGCTAGGAAAATACTATGCAGCCTTACTTTTATAGCGTATCTGAGTTTTTCGCCATGGGTAAGCATGGGGTTTTTGTGTGGTCGTGCTGGGCGATAACGATCGGCGTGATGTTGGCCTTTATTATCTATAGCCGCAGACAGCGACAGTCACTTATCAAACAGCTGACCATCCAGCAAGCGCGTCAAGCACAACGGACGACCAAAACTTCAACGCCTGTGACTTCTGTGATTAGGCAATCTGAATAAAAATCAACTTAATATCATGGTTTTAGCGTAAGAAGCCGTATCCTTTTACTGACAAAAATATGACCTTGCGAATAGCGATGGGGCTTATTGATTTGTCCGAAAAATGCTACCATATAGCGATTAGAAGAGTACGATTAGAAAGACATTTTTAGAACGTTTTTCTAATGGTGGTTTCTTCAAATTTTTCTGCTTTATAGATTGATTATGATTTATAAAACAGTGACTCATTAATGGGGTAGTGGTATGAATGCAGTTCGTCGGAAAAAACTGACGTGGGTTATGTTTACACTGGCAGGTGCGGCCGTAGCAGTTATGTTGGTTATCTATGCCATCGGGCAGCAAACTGACTACTACTTTGATGCAACCGCTATTGCCCAAGGTGAAGCGCCTCAAGACAAACGTATTCGTGCTGGTGGTATGGTGGTTGCAGGCAGTGTGCAGCGTGCAGCAGACAATCCATTAAATGTTGAGTTTGCGATTACTGATTTTCAATCAACCGTGCCAGTGACTTATCAAGGTATTCTGCCAGACTTATTTGCTGAAAATTCAGGCGTCGTGGCTACGGGTAAAATGCAGGGTGATACTTTCGTCGCTGGTGAAGTACTGGCTAAGCATGACGAAAACTATATGCCACCAGAAGTCGCCAAATCTATGAAAGAAAATAACCGCAGTGGAGCGATACCTACTTCTGAACAGTATAATCCTGCTGAAAAAATACATGAGACTGAAACGCTGCAACAGTAATGATTGTGAGTTTTTATACCACATAAAAAAGCCACCGATAATCGGTGGCTTTTTATTGAGCTTTGTTTAGCTAATCAAATAATCGTACTTATTAATCCTATTAGTCATCCCATACTGGGCTATAGTCAGGATGTTCAATTTTACGACCGTCAGAGCTAGCTAGGTTACCGATTTTTTCTAACTCATCTGCACTTAACTCAACTTTGATGGCATCTAGATTGCCTTGCAGGTGATCAGGGTTAGACGTTTTTGGAATAGCCACACGATGCTTGTCTGATAAGATCCAAGCTAGTGAGATTTGTGCTGGTGTGACGTTGTGCTTATTTGCAATCTCTTTAATCACTTCGTTATCAAATACATCACCACGCGCTAATGGCGAGTAGGCTTCTAGTAGAATATGATGATTATTCAAGAAGGTCTGCAATGTGTTTTGCTTAATAAACGGATGAAACTCTACTTGGTTGACGACGATAGGCACATCAGCATATTTCTTGGCTTCGATGATATTAGCGATATTGAAGTTTGAAACACCAATATGACGCGTCAAGCCTTGCTTTTGGAGTTCACACAGCGCAGGAATGGTCTCAGATAATGGCACGCGGTCATCAGGCCAGTGCAATAGCAACAGATCGACATAATCTGTACCCAAATCTTCCAAAGAACGTTTCGCTGCTGAGACTAGTTTTTCTGGCTCAAACTTCATATCATCTGGGAAAATCTTGGTAGTCAAAAAGAACTTATCACGAGCCACGCCCGATTGTCTGATACCTTCGCCAACTTCCTTTTCATTACCATAAGCTTGAGCGGTATCGATATGCTCATAACCCATTTCTAGCGCTTTTTTGACCACGTCTACGCAATCTTGCCCAGTTGACTGCCAAGTACCTAGCCCTAGGATTGGGATATTTGCTTGTCCAGCGGTACGAATATTATAGTTTTTAGCGCTCATATTATTATCCTTGTTATGTGTATTTTATAATTTTCATTAGTTTTAAATGTCATCAATAGTATGGTCTAACGAGTAAATTACTATTGAGCCTGTCCACTATAGAAAAAACCAAGGACAAGTGGAAGAGTGAGTGACGGTTTCCTACAAAGGGTAAACAGGCTGTAACGTGATTTTTAATAGTTATTTAATGCACAGTTAGTCTTTTGATAACGGTATTGGAAGACAGCACTCCCAAAATTAAAGACAAAAAAACGCCCATCACTTTAAGTAATGGGCGTTTCTATTAATCATAACACTTAAAAAACTAGGTACTTTTGATTTAAAGTCTTACTGAGCAGCAGCTTCTGCAGTTTCTGGAGCGTCAGCGCTTTCAGTTTTAGCAGCAGTGTCCATGTGTGCGCTATGATCAGTACCCCAGATTTTTGGATACTTGTAGCCAGGGAACGTTTCATGAGCGTATTTTTTGAAAGCTTCTGAATTATAAGCGTTGGTCACATCTTCAACCCATTTTTTACCAGTATCAGCAGATTTGATCGCTGACCAGTTCACATAAGCAAAGCTTGGCTCTTGGAATAAAGCTTCAGTCAGCTTGATACCAGAGTCGGTAGCATAGTTACCATTGATAACCGCGAAGTCAACTTCATCACGCGCGCGTGGTAATTGAGCCGCTTCTAGCTCAACGATATCGATATCGTATTTGCTGTTGTCAGCGATGTCAGCTTTTGATGCAGTCAATGGGTCGATGTCGTCTTTTAGTTTAATCCAGCCAAGATCGTCCATCATGACCAACGCACGAGCAAAGTTACTTGGATCGTTTGGTGCAGAAACACTCATACCTTTGAATGCAGCGTCAAGGCTGGTCTTTTTACCTGAGTAGATGCCAAGTGGAGCCGTTGGTACTTGGAATACTTCAACCAAATCAAGGTTGTTTTCTTTTTTGAAGGTATCAAGGTAAGGCTTATGTTGGAAGATGTTGATATCCAAATCGCCTTCAGCCAATGCAAGGTTAGGACGGACATAATCAGTAAAAGCAATCAACTCAACTTCATAACCTTGAGCTTCAAGCGTGCTCTTCACTTGGTTACGAACCATATCAGCAAAATCGCCTTCAGTCGTACCAATAACGATTTTGGTATGGTCAGGATCGATATCGCTAGCGGCAGTTTCTGCAGTGGCACCCTCGGTTACTGGCTCTTTAGTCGCTTCTGGCGCTGATGAATTGCTGCAACCAACTAAGACTAGACCTGATACACCAACAGCAGCAAATGCGGTAGCTAACTGACGGCTGATATCTGTTAATTTCATAATATGTCCTTAATAATGAATGGGATTGAGTAAAACGTTTATCGTCTGAACATTAAAAAAGCAACATTATAAATAGTAATGCTGCTTTTGTTGTAAGAGCTGAGATAAGGGTTGAGTGTTGCCAAAAATAAACCTAGTCGCTCGTAAAGTCAAGTATTCTCTAAAGCGGTTTAACGTTTATCTAAACGATTGGCGAGCCAGTTACCAGAGGCTTGAATCGATACGACCATGATGGATAATACAATCACGATAAAAATCATTACCTCGGTTTGATAGCGATAATAGCCATAACGAATGGCCAAATCACCCAAACCGCCACCACCGATCATACCAGCCGCCGCTGAATAAGAGAGCAAGCTGATACAAAGAATAGTGACTGACAATACTAAACCTGAGCGTGCTTCATTAAGTAGTACTTTAATAATGGTAAAAGGTCGTGCACCCATCGATTCAGTGGCTTCGATAATACCGCGCGGCACTTCACGTAGATTTTGCTCAACCAAACGCGCAAAATAAAACGAACCAGCGATAGCAAGTACTAGTGATGCAGCAATTGGTCCGATACCCGTACCAACGATGGCCTTGGTAAACGGACTCATCGCAATCATCAAAATCACGAAAGGGAAGGCGCGCATAAAGTTGGTAATACCGCCAAGCACACCGTACAACGTCTTGTTTTGCAAAAACTGTCGATCACTAGACAAAAACAAGAATATGCCAAACAGTCCACCGATGACGATTGCGACCGTGGTTGAAATACCGAGCATCACAAACGTATCAATAAATGCGCTCACGATCTCTTTGCGTAACACAAGTAACTTGTCTATAGAGGCGGATAATTCAGTACCAGTTAACATATCTATTTCTCCTGCCTCATTAGTCCTCGACGACTAGGCCTTTGCCAATCGGGGTGGTTGCTTGAATCAGACCGTCTCGCACATCCGCAACTTCTAATAGTTGTCCTTGATGCAATAACGCTGCGCGATCACAAAGTCTACGAATAACACTCATCTCATGGGTCACGATGACGATAGTCACGCCAAGTTGCTCATTGATATCGCGCAGACAAGTCAGCAAACTACGGGTCGTTGCAGGGTCAAGCGCACTGGTTGGCTCATCGGCCAACAATACTTTTGGACTAGGGGCAATCGCGCGGGCAATACCCACACGCTGTTTTTGTCCACCTGACAACTGCGCAGGATAGTGACCAGCTCGATCAGTCAGATCAACAATCGCAAGACAATCCATGACGCGCTTATGAATGTCGCGACTTGGATAACCAGAGATTTTTAAGTTAAATGCCACGTTGTCAAAAACCGTTTGATTAGACATCAGATTAAACTGCTGAAAAATCATACCGATATTATGACGGGCAATGCGTAGTTCACTGGCAGACAGCGTGGTTAGGTCAGTACCATCTATCACGACTTGACCCGAATCTGGACGTTCAAGCATATTGATTAGGCGCAATAAGGTAGATTTACCTGCGCCTGAATAACCCATTAGACCAAAGATTTCGCCTTGTTTGATAGTCAGAGATGTCGGCTCAACAGCGGTAAACCAATGTGGTTTGCCGTCTTTGTCTTTGATTGATCGGTCGCTTAAAAAACTTTTGGTCACATCGTTTAAGACAATCATGTCATTCATGGAGGGCTCAAAATTTAATAAATTTTTTAATGGTTAAAAACGCGTCATCAGGCCTCTTTCAATATGTAAGAAGCTTGTCAAAACGACAACAGTCAATAACCGTATAATAAGGGGCGGTAATATAGCATATTATCAGGTACTTTGGATATGCACATACGTGTCCGGCTTATGATTAATAGCTATTAAGAATAAGCAGTTAAAATGGCAAATGTGAAGGCGACAGCGTAATAGCTATCTATATAACGATGGGGATTGATTACTCGTGATAGTTGTAATGAGGGTCATGATGAATTGGGATGGTCACCAAAAATCTAGTATGACCATTTAAGGTATCTGTAATAATACGCCCTTGATGAGCGGTAACGATTTGTGAGACTAAAGATAACCCTAATCCAGAGCCTTTGTTTTTCTGCTGTAAACGTACAAATGGACTGAAGACTTCTTCTCGCTTGCCTTCAGGGATACCAGTGCCTTCGTCGATTACAGCTAGCACGGCATATTTTGGCAGAGGACGTTCGGGCTCAGTTTTGGCTTTTTTCATATGCTTGGCAAATAAGCCTTCTTTACGCACAACTGCGCCTGAGCTCTCATGGTTTGAACTGTTAGATTTGGCGTCATCTTTCGTATTGTTTGAGCCATTATTTTTAGTAGCGGTATCAGTAATAGATTTATCTGATTTTTGAGCACTATTATTAACAAGAGTGCCAGTATTCTCGCTTTCTACTTTGCTTATAAAGTTTGTGGATGCTACTTCAGTCATGTCAGTATTACTAATACTGTCAGCATCGTTAGTATTATCGGCGTGATTAACAGGTGAAGTAGAATCTGGAACAGCCTTCCAAATAACTTTCTTAATTCTGTCGGTCAACTCACTGGTAAAGCTGTAATAGTCAGCAAGTAGTGATGATTCACTAGTAGTAGGTTGGGGTTTGCTAGCATTGTCTATCAAGCTGTCATCTGAAAAATCGTCGTCAATACTGACTTCATCATTGCTCTCGTTGTTCTCATTGCGAGCAACTATATCCTCACCGTTTCTGTAGATGATAGGCGTCGGTAGCTCTGCTATTGAGTCAGTTGTATCTGATTTATTTTTGTCAACCGAACTAGTAGCTTCATGCTTAGCAGTTTGGTGTTCAATTACTTTGGCATCAGCGTTTTCTTCATAATCGTCAAAGTCTAAACTGTTGTAATCGACAAAGCTGCTGCATAGCACTGTTTGTAATAGATAGTCAGGTACGTTGCCTGCCTCTTCGATCTGCTGCACGCCATATAATAACACGGTAACAGGAGGCACTCCGTGGAGCATCGCATTATTAAGTAAGTTACGGATCAGGTGAGTCAGCATCGCCGATTGACCATCGATAATTAAGTGTTCACCAATTAGCGTAGCTTCAGAATAGTGCTGGCGCTCTTGATTTACCAAATCGTATAAATCTAAGTTTTCAACTTGCTGTAAGGCATGACCTGCATCCAAACGACTAACCAGTAATATGCTTTCTACTAAGTCATTAAGACCTGATAGGTCGCGATTGATAGCTTGCGCGCGTTTATCAAATTTGGTTTTGATGTCATTTGGCATCGCGCTTGCTAGCATATCCATCATCTCGATCTGCAAACGGATACGGGTAATAGGGGTGCGCAGCTCATGCGAAGCGTGGGCTAAGAGTAAGTTATTAGCATTGATAAGATGCTCAATCTTTTGCGCCGCTTGATTGAAGCCATGCGCGAGTGAAGCAATCTCATCATTGCCGCGAGCATTGACCCGAACGCTAAAGTCGCCGTCACCCAATTGACTCATTTGCTGGCTTAACTGATTGATTCGCCAAGTCATGGTCCGGGCAATCAACCATAGTACACCTGCCATAATGAGCAAGAGTAGTAGCGTACCAGTAAAGAGGTTAAGGACGGCAGAAAGTACGGGTTTTTTGGGTGGTAAGCGCGACTCATATAATAGGGTATAGCCTGTGCTACTGTAGACTTGCGCTTGCTGGTTGGGCGGAGTATCGGCAAAGGAGGGAAAAACACGAGTCATCAAAGAGGGTTCTTCAGGTAGCAGCAAGGGCAGATCGCTATTGTCCGTCTGCATCAGTAGATGACCGTCGTTGTCATATAAGCCCATCTTCGCTTGCAGGGACTCATCAAAGATATCGAAGCTTTTTTTGACCACCGCTAGCATAAAGCGAGCTTGCAAACGATTGTCTTTGCTGATAGAAATATTCAATTCATGCAAGAAGGGATCGATTTGCCCCAAGATCTGCGTGGCTAATATCTCTGAGCGAATACCCGCATCTTTGTCATGGACAAGTTGGGTCAATAGCACCATTGCTACAGCAAATAAAGTAAGTGCCAGCATGACGCTGGCAAATAGTTTGGCAAATACGGAACGAAAACCCAATTGCTGCATTAAACGATCTCTATTATTAAACGCTTGTACCGACTCATGATATAGAGTTTACACCATGAGTCAGCTAATTAGGCATCCTTTATGATTACACCTGATCAGTGGCAAATTGATAGCCGACGCCGCGTACGGTAATAATACGCTTTGGCTGGCGTGGATTGTCTTCGATCAAAGCACGTAAACGCGAGATATGTACATCAATTGCACGGTCAATATTGTCTGAGCTGTCATCATTTGGCATCGCTTGCCAGAGTTGCTCACGATTCAACACCTTGCCGGAATGAGTGGCAAAGTAGTGTAACAACTGAAACTGATGCGTGGTTAGACGTACTGGTTGGTCATCGATAGTGACTTCATGACTATCAGGGAACACACTCAAACGACCAAAGGTTAAGCTGTCTGATTGGCTATCGGCTTGATTTGGTTGCTCATGACGACGAATAACTGCACGAATACGAGCTAAAAGCTCACGCGGCTCAAAAGGCTTGGCGATATAATCGTCAGCACCCATCTCTAGCCCCAACACGCGATCGGTTGTATCGCCTTTTGCGGTCAGCATGATAATAGGTACTTTATTGGTCATGTTATTCTTGTTGCCACGAATCTTTTGACATACTTGCATACCGTCCATATCAGGTAGCATAAGATCCAATACAACCAAGTCAATATCGCGCTCTTTGGTGTCTAATAAGTCGAGACCTTCTTGACCAAGACCAGCATGATGCACATCATAATAGTTCATGTTCAAATAATCGCTGATCAGCTCAGCCAAATCTGGATCGTCTTCAATCAATAAAATCTGCTTACTCATGGGATGTCCTCTAATTGTTATTGTGATTTATAAAAGTATAACGTTTCTGGTAATAACGAGTTGTTGGTAATGATAAATAGTTAAACTATTAAGCCTCTACGTTTTCAAATATACAGAATAGCGCATAATTAAATGTGAGTCGTATTTTAATACTCGGATAATGCTATATATAGTAGGGTCATATTGCCTAATTATGCTGTTACAAAACAAGAGAAGCTTTGTTAATGTTTCTACGCAATGTAACTGTCAACGTAAACTATTACGACACAATAACTTTTTTACCTTTAGAATCAACAGGTAAGTCAGCCAAACAAATTAAGCTATCATTGCTCACCCCTGCTATCAAATACTGCTGCGTAGTAGGATCGTATTCCACTACCTCAATAGGTTGGCGTGTTAAACGCTGATCTTGTCCGATTATCCAAACATTTGCAGTCAATGGTTGTAGCGGCATATAAGGAGGAGTTTGCAACTCTGTCAGATCAACATCATGTAGCGCGCGCTTAGGTACGATAGTGCCTACATCTATTTGACCATAGTTGACGCGCCCTGTGACTTTCATATTTGGCAGTAACTTATCACGACTAACTTCATTGTCGATGACATTAACATAGACCAAGAGCTTTTTGGGTTGACTGGTCGATACCAGTTTGCTGACCTGTCCCGTAAACTTGTCTGAGATACCATCGGCAGTAAAATTGACCGTTTGTCCCACTGAAAGCTGTGGTTTTGCTTGTATAGGCAGGGTAGCCATAAAGTGCAGCTTGGTTTCGTCACTGATCTGTAGTAGAGACGCGCGCGCCGCCAACTGTTGTCCTGCATCAGCAGATAAGTTTTCTACTCGCCCTGAGAAACTAGCATGAATGGTAATCGAATTATACTGCGCATCTTGTTTAGCCGTATTAATGTCTGCATTTTGATTAGTGATGTTGCTATCAGTATCTATCGCAGAATTTGCTTCTAACGTTTTATCACTGTCAGTTTTTCTTACAACAGCGATATCTGCGTCTGGCGCAGCTTGTGCGGAGTTAGCATCAGAGTTTTGCGTATCTTCTTGATTGTTTTGATTAGTACCCCCTGATTCTGAATTACCTTGTTCAGGCTTTTTCAAATCTTCAGCTTTGCTAGCCGTGCCCGTACGTCTAAAGACAAGCAGTGGCGTGCCTTTTTCTACCCATTGACCTTCACTAACCAGTGTTTTTTCTATACGAATCGGATGTACCGCAACAAATGTGGTCTGCTTGATAGGTTCGATATTACCTTGTAATCCGAGACTCGGCTGATACCTTGAAGGTTTGATACTCAAGATATGTTCTGGCGTCATTGTGACACTATCACTTGTGATGATAAGTGGCGTGTCAGCGGTCTCTGCTTCAGTGTCAGTAACAGTCGATTCATTTACAGGTGACGGCTGACAAGCTGCGATAAATAGTACGCTGAATAAATAGAGGATTTTTCTTAAACGTCTAGAAGCTGTCATAGCAGTCACCATTGTAATCGTCATATTATTATATAGTGAATTGTAACGCGGTGGAACGACTGTAAGATATTTACTAAACTTAAGAAAGTTGATAACTCAGTATTGAGAAGAGTTGAAGTTATAGCTTTAATAAATAAGAACAGCTATTTGTAATACTAATGAGTTCGAACATAATTTTGCTAATTACTGGAAAAGCAATAATAACTGTGCT